>SCTZ01000200.1 GCA_004297765.1 Chloroflexota bacterium
AGTTCTCCCAATGTCCACAGGAGCCGCCAGAGCGCTGGACAGAGAGCTATGATCGGCTGAATCTGGCAGCTCTTCCCAGTTGCGTCGCCGCGCCCCTGTCCAATCCGAATGATTGGTTACTCAAACCGACCTTCGTGCAGGTGGTAGTGCGTGTATTGTGGGCGCTCGGCTGGGAACCGGGACACATCGCCGGACTGGTGCGCTCGCGCTATGAACGAGGCAACTGGGGAGATACCTGGGATCAATACGACGCCGCTACCAGAGCAAGTTTCTGGGTTCGGCTCATGGCAGGGCTCATCGTCGATGGCACCGACCAACTGGGGGACTTCAACTGCGTGTCCCAGAACGAGAAGGGATACTGTCCCCAGCCATACTGCGGTCACAATTTGGCCACATATCGAGAGATGCTCGTGCGGAGGCTTGGATGACCTGGAGGATCGGATTCTCCACTGGCGCCTTCTACGAGCTTCCTATCCTCTCCGTCCTGCCGGCTATTCGCCATATCGGCTTCCAATACGTGGAGATCTGCAGCAACCAGGCGCACCTGGATTACCACGACCGGGTTGCGCTGGAGCAACTCCGAGGGACCCTGGACGGGCTAGGACTACGCGTGTTCTCTCTCCACGCGCCGTTCGGAACCCACATCGATATCGCGTCGCCCGATGAGAAGGCCCGGGCCTCGGCGCTGGAGCAGACGGAAGCGGCCATCCAGGCATTATACGTTCTGAATGGCGAGGTGCTGGTCGTCCATCCCGCGGGCGATAACCCGCCGGCGGAGCGAGATCGCACGATGCTGCTCGCTCAGAGCCTTGACAGCCTGCACAGCATTCAAGCGCAGTGCGCCCAACTGGGGCTGAAGCTCGCGATCGAGACGATGCTGCCTCATCTGGTTGGTGGACGCACGGCCGAGCTCCTGTGGCTGGCGGAGCATCTGCCCAGCGCTGGGGTTGGCTTCTGCCTGGACACGGGACACACATATCTGGGACGGAGCCTCGCGGAGAGCCTCACGCAGTTGAGTTCCCGACTGCTTCTGCTTCACGTGCACGACAATTCCGGACAGCACGACGATCACCTGCCACCAGGGCATGGACAGATCGATTGGGCATCCTGCGTGCGGACGTTGGCGCGCCACAGCTTTTCGGGCGCGCTGATTCTAGAAACTACCGCCTCCGGCTCTCCCGAGGAGCACCTACGCCAGGCCTGGGATAGCACGGCTACGGTCCAGTTCCCCGGTCTGCCCGATTGATAACATCACGGCGTCTTTATCACCCGCACAAGGCGAATACGTCGACCATGCACCGAGAGAACCGTCATAACAGCGCCGTTGATCCGGACCTCCTCGTTCGGCGTAGGAAAACGGCCCAGATATGAGAGGATCAAGCCTCCCACTGTATCGACCCCCTCCGCTTGCAGATCCAGATCCAGGGCTTCGTTCAACTCGTCGACGGTCACTTTCCCGTTGACCAGGGCCTGGTTGGGCTCGATTAGCTCAATACGCTTCTCGACGACGTCGTACTCGTCGTGGATCTCTCCGACGATCTCTTCGAGGAGGTCCTCCAGCGTCACGATTCCCCCCGTTCCGCCGTATTCGTCGACCACGATAGCCATATGGGTCTTGCTTCGCTGGAACTCTACCAGCAACTCGCTCACCATTTTGGATTCGGGCACGAACATTGCCGGGCGGACGAGATCCAGGACGTGCCGATCTCTCTCCGGAAGCCCAAGGCTCTTGAGAAGGTCCTTTGCGTATAGGACGCCGACGATGTCATCAAGCGAGTCGCGATACACCGGCATGCGAGAGTGTCCTGTATCAACGAACGCCCGCAGCGCGTCCTGCACGGAGGCGGTCGTCTCGATGGCGATCACGTCCGTGCGCGGCGTCATCACCTCGTGCACGCGCGTTTCGGTGAAATCAAAGACACCTTGAATCATCCGTCTCTCGAGCGGCTCGACAACCCCTTCTTCCTCGCCCGCCTCGATGATCGAGCGGATCTCTTCCTCAGTCACCTCGGGAATCTGGGCGCGCTCGCGGCTTCCGAGAAGAAAAAGAATCGCATCGGTCGAGGCCGTCACCACTACGATGAACGGTGACATGACGCGCGAGATCAAATCGATCGGCCAGGCCACGGCCAGGGCAACCCGTTCGGAATAAGTCACGGCAAGGTTCTTGGGAACGAGCTCGCCGATAACCAACGTCACGAAAGCTACTGCCACAGTGACAATGGCCAGGCCGAGTGGTCCAGCAGCGCCAGCTACGATGGGGATAGGAACAGTGGCCAGCATATCCGAAACATAGACGGCTGCACTGACGGCACCGATAGCGGAGATGAAGAACCCCGCGAGAGTAACGCCCACCTGAATAGTGGCCAGGAAGCGGGTGGGCCTCTTGAGCAGGCCAAGAGCGATGGAGGCGCGGGTGTTTGCCTCCTCCTCCGCGAGTTGTCGAAGCCTGGTCCGTCGGGCAGAGACGATAGCTATCTCCGAGGCGGCAAAGAAGGCATTGATGAAGATAAACAGGACGATGAGCAATAACTCGAGCATCAAGTCGATATCGCCTCGTCCGAAAGGACAAATCTAGAGCAGCATGGATCACGCTGCTTTGCCATACCGCTCTCGCGCCGCCCTATCTGCCGTCAAGATTAGCCTTCGATAGATATCTTCGTAACCCAGAGCCATTACACGAGCGGAGAAATTTGTCTCCACGTGATGACGACACTCACGCCGGTCGATCTCGTGTACGCGGCACACCGCTTGTACCATCGCCTCGTAGCTATCACAGACGAAGCCTGTCCTCCCGGACGCAATGACCTCAGGCGCGGCTCCCATCGTCAGCGCAATGACCGGAGTACCGCACGCCATGGCCTCGATCATCACCAATCCAAATGGCTCCGGCCACCGGATGGGAAACAACAGCGCGTAAGCGTTTCTCAGAAACTCGCTCTTCGCGGCCTGGTCGACTTCCCCGACAAACTCCACGTTGTCCGTCTCCAGGAGAGGAGCGATTACAGAGTCGTAGTATGCTTTGTCAGCCGCATCCACTTTGGCCGCGATTTTGAGAGGCATACCTACGTGCTGTGCTACTCGTATGGCCAGGTCTACTCCTTTCTCCGGTGAAATGCGACCGAGAAAGGCCAAGTAGTTGCCATCGCCAGCGCCAAACCTGTAATCCCCCAAGTCAATACCGTGGTAGACCGTTCCGAGCCAATTTGCGAACGGCAGTGGGTTTCTCTGGTTGTTACTGACCGATACCAGGTTCACTTCCGTGTACTCTCGAAAGATGGGCGCGATGTCAAACAGATCGAGCCTGCCATGGGGTGTCACCAGTGTGGGCGTGCGAACAAGCCTAGTAAAAGGAAACGTGAAGTAGTCGAGATGAGAATGGATGACGTCGAACTCGTCAGCGTGGTCGAAGACCCTTCCCAGTTGGAGCATAGCATAAGCGTAGGGGTCGTACACCGCCTCGTCGAGGCGCAGCGCCTTCGGACAGCCGGGAACAAGCCGGGCAGCAGTCCGCGAATCTCCGCTCGCGAAGAGAGTGACGTCGTGTCCCATCCTCATCAACTCTTGGGTCAGATAGTACACGACCCGCTCCGTCCCTCCATATAGCAGGGGCGGGACAGATTCGGACAGAGGGGCTACCTGTGCTATCCTCACGTCTGTCCACCTCCTCGTCTTCCCTCCTCTGATCTGGCTCAGCCGTCTGACTAAGCCGTGAGCCTCGGCCCATTCAGCCAGGACCACCTATAGCATGATAGGCTGCTCTTGGCCGGCTATTCGGCCAGAGGAGAACATCGAGCATGACCCTGGTCTTTTACAAATGAGCATGTGGCATGCCACGTTACGAGAGTTGGCGCTGTGTGAATGACGCGTATCTGGCTGATCCGTCCTTCCGGGGAAGGACTGATCCGACCGAACCGCACGTTCTCGCCTGGCGGATCCTGGCAGCATCGTCTCTCACAATTATGACCAGGTTTCAGCTAGTCGTGAATCATCCGGAAGCCAGAGGAGGTGCGTCAGAGGCGGCAAGGGCAAGCCGTCTACCTGGCCTGCCCTTACGATCGCAGAAACTGCGTGCACGTGAAGCGCGCGGTTAGCATCACGCCTCAAACGCCGGATCGCATGCTCTTCGGAGCGAACTCGGCTGTTTGAGAGCCTGCAGCTACCGAGGCTGGTTGTCATCCTATGTCGTTCGTTGTTGCTTGGTTCCTTGCTGTGGTGTTCCCTGAATCTGCCTTCCTCCCGCCTGGCCGATGCCTTTCACCTGGATCTTCTTTGGCTTCGTCTCCTCGGCCTTGGGCAAGCGAAGCGTCAGAATCCCGTGCTCGAAGGTGGCTTCGGACTGGTCCGCGTTCACCGTCATGGGCAGCGTCATCTCGCGGTAGAAGCGACCGGCCCCGATCTCGCGGCGCATGAAGTTCTCTCGTTTCACCTGCTCCTCCGCCCGACGCTCCGCGCGAATGCTCAGCAGGTTACCAGAGACATTGATGCTGATGTCCTCGGGTTTCACCCCTGGCACCAGAGCGCGAACGAAAATGTCGTTGTCGGTCTCATACATGTCGATAGGGATGGTGTGTACGGCCTCGAATTCGGCCGGTCGCCTAATAGCAGACCACAGCGGTTCTTCGAAAACTCTGTCCATCGCTTCTCGAATCGATTCCAGCTCTCGGAAGGGGTCCCACCTCATCATGGACATGCTACATACCTCCTCTAGATCGGTTCTCGGCCCGCGTCCCCGTGCGGCTCCGCCGCCGTATGAACGGTCGGCTTCCTCCCGGTCCTGCCCTGCTTTCGTTCCGGCAGCGCGGCCGGGCTTGCAGATGCCACTCGATACGGCGGGCCATCATCACATTCATCGCCAGCAATACTCGGATCCAAATCGGTCTACATCCGACCGGCTTGCCACATGGGAGCGACGGAACGGTGCAACACTTCACGGCCAAGAACGCGCGATTTCCCATACGTGTTGCTGGCGCACATCACCTCATCGCAGCAAGAAGCGTACCATGCGTGGGGGCTGGGGATCGGGGGGCGGGGGTTGGGAAAAAAGGGCATAAGTTGCCCTGCCCACCGCTCCGACTGGTACGAGTTATGCGGTCCAAGAAGCGCGCATTCGTTGGCTCTGACTATGGGTGTCAGAGCCGGAAGGACGGTCAGCCGATGACGAGACAGCTATACAGTGAAGATGACAGCCAGTGGCCGGTGACACCGTCCGCGTTCGTAGAGGCTGCACTAGCGCGCGGCTTCTTTACGCTCTTCCACGTCTTCGAGTCGGCAAGACAGTCGGACGAGGGTGATTCCAACCTAGGTGGGGTGAAGAGTATCTTGCAGAAGATGGGTATACATATCACTCGCGGTGCCCTTGGCGAAGACCCCCAGCCTCAATGGACGGAGCCCGACGAGTCCGAGATCATGCCCCCGGAAGAGGAGGAAGAGACGCCCCGGGCTCCTGAGCGCGCACAGATCCAGTACGAGGAACTGGAAGGCCCGATCGCAATGTATCTGCGAGAGATTGACCGTGGACCTCTTCTCACCGCGGAGCAAGAGGTGGCGCTGGCCAAGCGAATCGAGCGGGAGAGAAAAGCGGTCGAGAAGCTGAAGGGTTCCGCGATCGATGCCGTTACACGGCAGCGGCTGGAGTCCGAGGTTAGGGACGGACGAGCGGCGGCCAGGGCTCTGACTGAAGCCAATCTTCGCCTGGTGGTTAGCATCGCAAAGAGATACATGGGACAAGGACTCCCGCTTCTGGATCTGATTCAGGAAGGCAACCTTGGGTTGGCCCACGCCGTCGAGAAGTTTGACTATAGGAAAGGCTTCCGTTTCAGTACGTACGCGCACTGGTGGATCCGGCAGGCGGTCACCCGTGGTATCGCCAATCAGGCTCGCACAATTCGAGTGCCCGTCCATATGATCGATCTGATCGGAGACGTGCTGCGAACATCGCGCGAGCTTCAGCAGAGGATGGGACGCGAGCCAACCGACGAGGAGATCGCGAGGGAGTTGCAGGTGAGCCGGGAGCGCGTGCAGGAAATTCTCAGCGCCTCGAGGCAGCCCATCTCCCTTGAAACGCCTGTGGGTGAGGAAGAAGAGGAGAGCCTCTCGGATCTGATCGCCGATCGAGTCACCGAATCCCCAACCGACTTCGCGGCACGGCGCCTGCTGCGCGATCACATCTCCGATGTGCTCGATGAGCTCTCTGACCGTGAACGGTCCGTGCTTCGCCTGAGATTCGGGCTGGACGACGGCCGTGCCAAGACGCTGGAGGAGATCGGAGAAACGCTAGGCGTCAGCCGGGAACGCGTGCGTCAGATCGAAGGCGAGGCCTTGGCCAAGCTCCGCACCCCTGAGTTGCGAGAGAAGTTGAAGGAGTACCTGGAGTAGACTGGATCCTCTACGATTGCGGACGGTAAAGCTGAGCAGGCTGAGCCCCACTGGCATGTTTCTTGCATCAAACGGACTGCGAGTGGTACTACGCTCCCGGTTCGGCGGACGAGCGGGAAGCTCTGATAGCATACAGAGCAACGTGCGAATTCGTGACCGAGCAGAGAGATAGTACCCTCGCAGATGATAGTGCAGAAGCGTGCACCACAGAAGTGCAATTCACGCGACGCGCAGCATCTGACGATTTGACATAAGAACCAAAGACTGCTAAACTGTTCTTGGGTGGCTTGAGACCTTGTACGTGATCGGACTCAGCCGATGCGGCTCTCCGCAGAAGCGTTGTGGTCCGCGGCGGAATAGAGCCACAAGCCGACCAAGCCGGGCAAGGGTCTAGATTCAGAGGATTCCTTTCGGTGAGGAGGTGGAGTCAAATGCCCGAGGAGAAGGAACGCGAAATGACCGTTCGCGAGGCCGGCAAGAAGGGCGGCGAAACCGTCAAGAAGAAATACGGTCCGGAGTTCTACTCCAGGATCGGTAAGAAGGGCGGCGAAACCGTCGCGGAGGAGCGCGGCCGAGCTTTCTACTCCGAGATCGGCAAGAAGGGCGGCGAAGCCGTCAAGGCAAAGCGCGGCCCCGAGTTCTACTCCGAGATCGGCCGCAGAGGCGGCGAGACCGTCAAGGAGAAGCATGGTCCTGAGTACTACTCCAGGATCGGCAAGAAGGGCGGACGCGCCAAGAAGCAGTCCACCTAGCTGAGCTCTCGCCGTTGCGGTGGCGAAAGCCGCTCTGGAGTGACGCTCCTGAGCGGCTTTCGCAGTGATCGGCCCCAGGCAGGATCCCACATCGCGTGTCTTACGCCATGCGCAACGTTGTTGAGTCTGCCGGCGCTTCCCCTGTCCCCTATCGATCTTTCCAAACGTGCATTCTGTTGCGTCCCGGCATCGTGGTCCATTACAATGCCTAGAGAGGGGCCGTGCTATCTACTCCACGCATAGGAGGACGCCATGCCCGAATTCGCGAATCCGTTTGTGAACATCGTTCCGCGCATGTTGACCAAGGCCGAGCTCGTACAGGCCCTGCGAATCGACATCGCAGCCGAGATCGAGGCCATCAATGTTTACGAGGCCCACTTTGCCGCCACCGACGATGAAGGCGCTCGACGCGTGCTAGCTCACGTGATCGCCGAGGAGAAAGAACACCTGGCCGAGTTCCTCGAAGTTGTAAAGATGCTCGACCCGGAGCAGGTCCAATATCTGGAAGAGGCTCCCGCGGATGTGACCGCCATCATCGCGGGCCGCGTCAGCGCCGCGGATGACACCAGTCCGACCGCTGGGACGATCTCCGGGGGACCGCCCTCACCGCCTAGAACTGTCGGCAGCCTGATAGATCAGCAGCCGCCCGCGGCTCGGATCGAGGCCGGGTAGTCGTCAGTCTATCTCTTGATACCCCTCACCATACGTTGTTCCGGACGGCCCGGTTCCTGTTTGCGTAGAACCAGAGCCAGTGTTGCCGGCATCCAGGCCGGAGCCAACGCCGTGGGTGAGATCGGGCACATGGAAAGATCGACCGGTCATGGCTTGACCCCAGGCGTCAGGTCCACCAAGTTCCTCCACGCCCTCCGGGGGAATCGTGTCAGCACGCAGCCGTGCTGCTACCACGATCAGGTATTGGATCAACCGTAGTGGGCTGGCGAACTTCTTCGTCCCGGGCAGATGGAGATAGACTACTTCGGGGAAGTCAGTTATCTGCTCACGCAAGTCGTCCCTGGTAAGACCACCCGACCAATCGAGGCCTTCAAGCTTCTGCTTGAGCTCGCTCAACGCATCGTGCTGCACGCCGGTACGTCCTTTCTGTCCCGGCCGCTGCTCCAGACATCGGAGGAACACGCGCCGGTGATACTGGACAAATAGCATTGGGGTGTGGGCAAGAAACGTGCCCCGCGACGAGGTCGGTTCCAGGCTCTTGCGACGCCATGCGCGTCGCAAGAGCGCTCAAGAATAGATCAAGGGGAGAGAAACATGGAGTATCAGGAGCTACTACTGAAGCATGAGGGCGCGGTCGCAGTCGTGACTCTCAATCGACCGGATGTCCTCAACGCTCTCAGCCCGCGTCTCATGTTGGAGTTTGTCGACGTGTTGGAAACAACCGCCAAGGACAACGGCACGCGCGTGTTGGTGGTGACCGGCGCGGGGCGGGGTTTCTGCTCAGGGGCGGATCTGGCCGCGCTGGAGTCCGGAGGGCTGGATTCTGACCAGCGCTGGCTTAACCTTGAGCCGGTGTCGTACTTCGGATTGATCGCCAAGACTCTGGGCCAATACGACAAGCCCGTCATCGCGGCCGTGAACGGAGTGGCCGCTGGAGCCGGATTCGCGATCACCATGGGCTGTGACATTCGCATCGCCTCGGAGACGGCGCGCTTCTCCGCCATCTTCGTCAAGCGTGCCCTGGCTCCGGATACCGGCGCCAGCTACTACCTCCCACGCCTCGTCCCCATGAGCCGAGCGGCAGAAATGCTGTTGACCGGCGACTTGATCGATGTCCAGGAGGCCGAGCGCATCGGTCTGGTAAGCCGGATCGTGCCCGCGGATCAACTTCTCACCAGCGCGATGGACTTGGCCGGGCGCATAGCGGCCGAGGCGCCGCTGGCGGTTGAGTTAGCCAAGAAAGCCATGCGTCGCAGCCTATCCAATACCTTAGATGCACAACTCGACTACGAGGGCTGGGCGCAGGGTATCTGCCTGAACTCACGGGATGCTCAGGAAGGACGACGGGCTTTCCTCGAGAAGAGACCACCCCAATACGAAGGCAGGTAGCCTTCGACCTATCGCTTGATCTACCTGTTTGAGGCGGGCATGTAGCGAAGGCGGCCGGATTCCCGTGAGCCTGGCCGCCGCACTCATCTCGCACGCAATCATCGCCGTGCGGTAATCCTCAGTCCACAACGATGTCGCTTTCCGCGATGCTTTCCCAGGGTATCGAGGCGTGGCTCTGTTTGCTTGACCACCTGGCACTCTCATGCTACAGTTCAATTAGCAGCGTCCTACTTTCTTGGCCATCCCCATGGCCGACCGCGCAGGGTGTGTCTGCGATTCCGTAGTGGTGGCGGTCCTGATTCGTTCTGCGGAGCGGGATCCTGGGGACAATGGCGACTCATCGCTGACAGGTGTTTGACCTGGTGGCGGGTGTCTTTCTATTCTATCGACATAGTGAGCGGGCGACAGCAGTTTCGCCCTAGTTTGCGTTAGTTCTTCGTGTTTAGCTACAATGAAGGACAAATGCCGCGCTGACAGCGACTAGCCGTGGAGATGTCCAGTGGGAGATGTCCAATGAAAGCAGTTGTAATGGCCGGCGGCGAGGGATCCCGCCTTCGGCCGCTGACGATTGCCCGACCGAAACCCATGATTCCCATCGTGAACAAGCCGTGTATCGAGCACATTCTGCTGTTGCTCAAAAGGCATGGCATCCGCGAAGTGGTCATCACCGTTCAGTATCTGGCATCCTCGATCCAGGAGTACTTCGGTGATGGTAGCAGTTGGGACATGGACATCACCTACAGCGTCGAGGATACGCCGCTGGGTACCGCGGGCAGTGTGAAGCATGCCGCCCGCAGTCTGACCGAGCCGTTCCTGGTTATAAGCGGCGACGCGCTGACGGATTTTGATCTAACCAAGGTCATTGCCTTCCATCAGGCCCGCAAGTCTATGGCTACCATCACCCTCTACCGCGTGCCAAACCCCTTGGAGTATGGCGTGGTCATCATCAACGAAGAGGGGACCATTCGCCAGTTCTTGGAGAAGCCCAGTTGGGGAGAAGTGTTCAGCGACACGGTGAACACTGGCATTTATGTCCTCGACCCGCGGGTGTTCGAGTACTATGAATCCGGACGACCGGTGGACTTCAGCCAGGATGTCTTCCCTGAGTTGCTGCGAGCGGGAGAGCCGATCTTCGGGTACGTCGCCGACGGGTACTGGTGCGACGTGGGGAACATCCAGGAATACATTCGTGCCTCCTGGGACGTTTTGTCGGGGAAGGTCAACGTTGGGTCGCTGGGCAAGCATCTGGGCGGTGACATCTGGTGTGAAAGTGACGAGATCTCCATCGCACCCGACGCCCAGCTCTTCGGACCGCTCTTCATCGGCGACGACTGCAAGATCCGCAGCGGCGCCATCGTGCACGGTCCCAGCGTCATTCGCCGCTCGACTGTGATCGACAAGGGCGCGCATGTCGCTCGGACCATTATCTTCCGTGACTCCTACATCGGCGAGCGCGCGGAGCTGCGCGGGGCTATCGTGGGACGGCAATGCAGCATCAAGGCCCGCGCCATGATCTTCGAGGGCGTGGTAGTTGGCGACTCGACCACGGTGGCCGAGGACTCCATCATCCAGCCGAACGTGAAGATTTGGCCCAACAAAGAGATCGAGCGCGGCGCGACCGTCTCTTCGAGCATCATCTGGGGTTCGCAGGGGCGCCGTGTGCTATTCGGTCGCTGGGGCGTGACAGGGCTGGCCAACATCGATCTGACGCCGGAGTTCGCCGCCAAGCTGGGCGCCGCCTACGGCGGCACGCTGCCTAAGGGCTCAACCGTGATCGTGAACCGGGATCCCCACCGCACGCCGCGCATGATCAAGCGTGCGATGATCTCCGGTCTGCCCTCCGCCGGCATCAACGTGCTCGACATAAAGACGGTGCCTTTGCCAGTGGCGCGGTATCTGACGAGAACCTCCGAGACGATGGGCGGCGTGCACGTGCAACTCTCGCCCTTTGACCCGCGCGTGGTCGATATCAAGTTCTTCGACAGCCGCGGCTTAGAGGTCGACAAGGCCAGCCAGCGCAAGATCGAAAACACGTTCTTCCGGGAGGATTTCCGGCGGGTCTATCTGGACGAGATAGGGAGCATCAACGAAGCTCCGACGCTCATCGACAACTACCTGCTGAAATTCGTGGAAGCCCTGGGGATCGGGAAGAAGAATGGGCACGGCTCATCGCGCCCGCTGGTGGTCGACTATGCTAACGCCACCGCGGCGAACATTCTGCCCGGCCTCTTCAATCGCATGGGGCTGGACGTGGTCAGCCTGAACGCTGCCATAGATGAGAACAGGCTTGCTCGCTCGCCAGAGGAGTTCGACCAGGATATGCGGCAACTGGCCTCGGTGGTGGCAGCCCTGCGTGCCGAGTTGGGTGTGCGCATCGACGCGGGCGGGGAGCGCATCTACGTCGTCGACGAGCGCGGCGAGATCGTGCCGGGCCCCACGCTCTTGGCAGCCATCGCCGCGCTGGAACTCAAAGCCAAGGGGGGAACCATAGCGGTCCCCGTCTCCGCCTCACGCGTCTTCGAGGAGATCGCTCAGACATATGGCGGCTCGGTGGTCCGGACGAAAGTGGATCCTCACGCCCTCATGCTGGCAGCCACACGTGAGGATGTGGTGCTCGCTGGGGATGGCGAGGGCGGATTCGCGTTCCCTCAGATCCAGCCGGCCTTTGATGGACTGTTCGCCATCGCCAATCTAGTCGAGCTACTGCGGGCGCAGGGAACGCGCCTATCGGATGTGATCGACTCACTGCCCAAGCATCACGTGGTACGTACTCGTGTCTCATGCCCCTGGGAGGCCAAAGGCAAGGTGATGCGCCTTCTAAACGAGCAGTACCGCGACCGTCGAACCAGGCAGATCGACGGCGTGAAGGTTGACCTGGGGCGAGAGTGGGTGCTGGTCCTCCCGGACGCCGATCGACCACTTTTCCACGTCATCGCGGAGTCGACCTCGAGAGAAGGCGCCCAGGCGCTGGCCGACAAGTACACTGGTCTGATCAACGGACTGCAGCGGTAGGCCGGCATAGTAGCGGTCTTCTTATGGCTCCTATGCTTGGCTGTATGTCAAACACTGGGTGACCCTGCCTCGGCAGCCGCGATGGTGATGGCATCGTGGCGCACATGGCGAATTCGTCAGTCTGAAAAAAGTACTACGGCAGTGGCAAATCGATTCGGTACGCCCCCAGAGCGTCCACTATCTGGGCAGCCGTCTTGGCATCGGGCTCGAGCAGCGGCAGGCGCGGCTTGCCGACCTGGAACCCGAGATGGTTCAGCGCGTGCTTGACCGGGATAGGGTTGGAGACCAGGAACATGGCATTGACCAGCGGCAAGAGCCGGCGATGAGCGGCCGCGGCCTCGTCGCGCTCGCCGTGCAGAAAACCTTCCATCATGCCCTTGAGCTGCAATCCCACCAGGTGCGATATCACGCTGATCACGCCATAGCCACCCATGGCCAGCAAGGGCAGAGTGTCGCCGTCGTTTCCGCTGTAGACCAGGAACGGGCTCGGCGCGCCGTCGATGATCCTCGCGATCTGCTCGAAGTTGGCGCTGGCCTCTTTAACGCCCACGACGTTGTCGATCTCGGCCAGCCTCAAGACCGTCTCTGCCGATAGGTTAGTGATCGTTCGGCCGGGCACATTGTACAGGATGCACGGCAGGTGCGTACTGGAGGCGATGGCTTTGAAGTGCTGATAAAGCCCTTCCTGCGTCGGCTTGTTATAGTACGGCACAACGAGCAGGACGGCGTCTACCCCTAGCTTCTCGGCCTCGCGGGTTAGCTCGATACTCTCGGCGGTGCTATAGTTGCCCGTTCCCGCGATGACGCGGCCACGGTCGCCGACGGCTTCTTTTACCTCGGCGAAGAGGCGCAGTTTTTCCGCAGTCGATAGCGTCGGCGATTCTCCGGTCGTGCCCGAGACTACCAGACCATCGCTACCCGATGCGAGCAGCGCCAATGCCAGCTTCCTGGCCTGTATGTAGTCTACCTGGCCGTCCTGACCGAAGGGTGTGACCATTGCGGTGATGAGACGCCCCAGGGTTACCATGCCAGCTACCTCCCTTGTGGTCTAATCAGCAGGATTGGCGTTCCGGCGTTCCGCAGAACCTCGTTGGCCACGCTGCCGAACACGAGGCGGACCAGTCCCGATCTCCCATGCGTCGACATGGCGATCAGGTCCGCCGACCACTCCTTCGCATATCTGATGATCTCGTCCGCGGGGTCGCCGCGCTCAACTTTGTAAGTCGCGTTCAGTCCAGCCTTACGTAGCCGACCACGAAGGTTGGCCAGGTATTCGTCCGCTCGGAGTAGCTCGGCCTCGGCGGCTTCCTCGAGGACCTCAGGCTGGATCGGAGTCATGAGTCCAGGCTCAACTGGCAGCACCGCCGTGGCATAGTCGACCACCTGCAGCAGCGTGATCGCCGAGCCAAACTTGTGCGCCAACTCCTGTACATAGGGAACAACGGTCTCGGCCAGCTCAGAACCGTCGAGCGGAATCAGAATCCTGTTGAACATGCTGCTCCTTCCCGGTCCAGTCTCTATAGCACCCTGGTCCGGTCAGTGCTGGTCACAGGCGATCTATCTCGCGCTCTCCACTCTTGCACGACGAGACAGTCCTACAGCCAGCCTCTCTCCATCATAGCCTCAGCAATTTGCAGACCATTCAAGGCGGCCCCTTTGCGCACATTGTCGGCGCAGATCCACATGGCCAGGCCGTTGGGATGCGAAGCGTCTTCCCGGATCCGTCCCACAAAGGTGTCATCCTGACCGGCCGCGGTCCATGGCATCGGATAGACATGGGCGGTCGGCTCATCCTGGACCTTGACCCCCGGAGCCTCTGTCAGAATCCGGCGGGCCTCGCCGGGAGACATGGGCCGCGTAAACTCGACGTGCACCGCCTCGCTGTGGCCGATGAGAGACGGCACCCGGACGCAGGTGGCGGAGATGGCGATATCCGGCGCATGCATGATCTTCCGGGTCTCGGTGACCATCTTCCACTCTTCTTTGGTGTAGCCATTCTCCATGAAGACGTCGATTTCGGGCAACATGTTGAACGCTATTTGATGCGGGTAGACGTGCGGCTCAGCCGGCTTGCCATCCAGAACAGCTCGGCTGGTCGATTTCAGCTCCTCCACCGCCGGCAGTCCGGTGCCCGAGACAGATTGGTAGGTATCCACGATGACCCGCTTGATCGGATTGACCTTGTGAAGCGGATACAGGACCACGACCATCTGGATAGTCGAGCAGTTCGGATTGGCGATGATGCCGTGGTGGTGCTCGCAGTCCTCGGGATTGATCTCCGGTACCACCAGCGGCGTGTCTGGATCCATCCGGAACGCCGCGCTGTTGTCGACGACCACGGCGCCCGCGCGGGCGGCGAAGGGCGCGAAGTGCTTGCTCACGTCAGTGCCGGCGGAGAAGAAGACCAGATCCAACCCTTTGAAGGAGTCCTCGCTGGTCTCCTGGACTGTGAGCTTCTGCTGTCGCACCGTGACGCTCTTGCCGGCCGATTTATCCGAGGCGAAGAGATGGATCGAAGCCACCGGGAAGTGGCGCTGATCCAATATCTTGATGAACTCTTGGCCGACCATCCCGGTCGCCCCCACAATGCCCACATGCAGTTCCTTCACGGGGTCCTCCTACAAGGATAGTAGCTTCTCCAAGCCCAGCACGAACTCCTTGCGCGCGATGACCTCCCTGGCCGCAAGAAGAACGCCCGGCATGAACGATTCCCGTCCCATGGAATCATGTCTGATCGTCAGCGTCTGTCCCGTTCCACCGAAGATGACCTCCTGGTGAGCCACAAACCCGGGCAGGCGGACGCTATGTATAGCGATGCCGTCGAGGCTGCCGCCCCGGGTGCCGGCCAGCGTTTCTTTGCGCGTGCTGGCCTGCTCAAACGGTCCGCCCCGAGCCTGCACCATGGCCCGCGCCGTAGCGAGAGATGTGCCCGAGGGAGCATCGGCCTTCTGGTCGTGATGCAGCTCGATGATCTCTGCGTGCGAGAAGAACGGGGCCGCGATACGCGCCAGGTGCGTCATCAGCACTGCCCCCAGAGCGAAGTTCGACGCCACCACAACGCCCGTCCCGGTCGACCGAGACAGATCTCGTAACTCGGTTAGATCCGCTTCGCTGAGACCGGTCGAGCCAGTGACGATGGCCACTCCCTGCCCTAGGGCGATCCGGGCATACCGCATAGCGGCCTCGGCGTTCGTAAAATCGATGACAACGTCCGGCTTGACGCGCTCCAATAGCTGGGCGCAATCGGTCGCCACAGGCACGCGGGCGGAGCCGGAGGGCAGGGCCAAATCGGATCCCTCCGAGCGTGATACCGCGCCCACGGGCTGAAACTCCGAGGCTCGCTCCACGGCGTTCAGCACCTCACGCGACATCTTCCCCGTGGCCCCTGTCACGACGACCCGGATGGGCATAACTACATCTCCTTCCCCCTGGGTACTCCGAAAAGGACGCTAGCGCGCCAAAGCCTACCATAAACAGTCAGCCTTTGTCTACCCGACTTGATACCACGTTGTAGTATTGATCCTGGAAAAAATAGAAATGCACTGGATAAATATCGTCCAGTGCATCACTATCTCAGCTAAGACGTGGCTGAAGGCAGCCTATGGATGGCGCTTAAAGGGCATTCCGCCGCCTGGCGGGCCTGAGCGCTGTTCACGCTGCCGTCCCTCGTGGGTCGGTCGATGCGGGTTGAGCCGGGAGCCCCCGCCCATGCCTCCACCACGTGGGCCGCCTCGTCCCTCTTCGCGGCGCTGTGGACCCCGATCGCCGTCCGGACGTCCGGCGCTGGGGGCCGGGCGCTGACCGGTGAAGGCCGCCTTGCGCGACAGGTTGACGCGTCCCATGCGGTCGATCTCGGTCACCATTACGGTGATTTCGTCGCCCACCTGGACCACGTCCTCGACGCGGTTCACATGATAGTCCGCTAGCTCGCTGATGTGGACGAGTCCTTCCTTGCCGGGAAGAATCTCCACAAAGGCGCCGAAGTTCATCAGCCGGGTGACTTTGCCCGTGTAGATCTGTCCGACCTCCGCCTCTTTGGTCAGACCTTCGACTGCACGAATGGCGCGCCGAGCGTTCTCGTCGTTGCTCGAGCCAATGATCACCGTGCCGTCGTCCTCGACGTCGATGGTGACCTTGTACTCGTCAATCAGTCCGCGGATCGTCTTGCCGCCGGTGCCGATCACCTTCCCGATCTTCTCAGGGTTGATCGAGATCTTGTACATGCGCGGCGCGTACGGGCTGACCTCGGTCCGCGGCTCGCTGATGGCCTCCATCATCTTACCGAGAATGAAGAGCCGCCCCTCTCGGGCTTGAGAGAGAGCCTGCCGCAGGACCTCAGGTGTAATGCCCCTCACCTTGATGTCCATCTGCAGGGCCGTGATGCCCTCGGCGGTTCCGGCAACTTTGAAGTCCATGTCGCCCAGAGCGTCCTCGATGCCCTGGATATCGGTGAGGACCGCATAGCGTCCCTCTTCGCCGGCGATCAGTCCCATCGCGACGCCCGCCACGGGAGCTTTGATCGGAACGCCGGCATCCATCAGGGACAGCGTGCTGCCACAGACGCTCCCCATCGAGGTGCTACCGTTCGATGAGAGGACCTCGGACACCAGGCGGATGGTGTAAGGGAACTGATCCTGGCTAGGAATCACGGCCGAAATGGCGCGCTCAGCAAGAGCACCGTGTCCAATGGATCGTCGGCTGGGTGTCCCCAGTCGCCCGGTCTCTCCCACGCTGAACGGCGGGAAGTTGTAATGATGCAGGAAACGCTTGCTCTCCTCGAGCCCCAGGCCATCGATGATCTGCTCATCTCCGGTCGAGCCCAACGTCGCGATGGTCAACACCTGGGTCTGACCGCGCGTGAACAGCCCGGAGCCGTGCGTTCTCGGGAGAATTCCGACCTCGCAGGAGATCGGTCGTATTGTCGTAGTGTCGCGACCGTCAGGTCGGCGTGACTCCTGTAGGATCCCCGCCCGCACGACCTTCTTGGACACGGCCGTATAGCCAGCGAGAACTTCCTTCTCGGTATAGATACCCTCGGCCTGCGCTACCAGATCTCGCTGTAACGCGGCCGCGGACTCTTCTCTGACCGACTTGTCAGTCTGGTAAATAGCTTCGGTGATCCTGTCGCCGGCGCGCTCGCGGACCCACTGCTCGACCTCCGGGTTCAGCACCTCGAGGGCTACTTCGCGCTTTGGCCGCCCAGCAGCTTCGGCCAGTTGCAGCTGTGTTTCGATCGCCTGCTGATTGGTCTCCTGGGCCAACTGGATAGCCTCGAGGACGGTCTCCTCGGGCACTTCTCTGGCTCCTGCCTCTACCATTACGACAGCGTCGCGCGTGCCCGACACCACCAGGTCGAGCTTGCTCTGCGTCAGCTGTGTCCCAGTGGGGTTCACCACGAGCTGTCCATCGATGTGGCCAATCCGTGTGGCCGCGATCGGACCGTCGAACGGAATGTCAGATATGGACAGCGCGGCGCTGGCCCCTACGATGGCCAGCAGATCCGGATCGTTCTCCTGATCGGCCGAGAGAACTGTGATCACGATTTGAACGTCGTTGCGCAAACCCTTGGGAAACAGAGGGCGAATAGACCGATCGGTTAGCCGTCCCGCGAGGACGGCGTCCTGGCTCGGTCGGCCTTCACGTTTGATGAATCCCCCTGGGATCTTGCCCGCGGCGTATAGCCGCTCCTCATAGTCAACCGTTAACGGGAGGAAATCGATCCCCGGTCTGGGTTGGGCGCTCATGACGGCCGTGACGAGCACAATCGTGTCGCCATATCGAACCATCACCGCACCATCGGCCAGTCCGGCAAGTTTGCCCGTCTCCAGGCTGAGAACCTGCCCGCCAATTGTGCTCTCTACTCTATGAACCATTTACTACTTGACCTCCATCCTTGCGTCAGCCGCGCATCTGGTCTCAATGGTCGGCGCCCACTGACGCGACTCCCGATCTTGTCGGAAGCCTCTCTTTCTCTGCCCTGCGCCTGTGCATCCGCAGAACAACAAAAACCCAGGGTGTGACTCCTGGGTTCGCAATGAGAGGATCGTTTGTGGCATGCTGCCGACGATCCCCAAGTGAGCACAGGCCTTACTTGCGCAGGCCAAGCCTGGCGATGACCGCGCGATAGCGCGTGACATCCTTCTGGCTCAGATAGGCAAGCTGCCTCCGACGCTGTCCAACCAGCATCAGCAGCCCTCGCCGCGAATGGTGGTCGGACCGATGCACCTTCAAATGCTCGGTCAACTGATTGATCCGCTCCGTCAAGAGGGCAATCTGTACCTCGGGCGAGCCCGTATCCGAGGCGTGAGCCTGGAATTGCTGTATCAGCCCGGTCTTCTTGTCTTTGCTCAGCAACGAGTCGTCCTCCTACCTCCAACGTGTCTTCCGTTCCCTCTGGTATCGGCGCGGGCATTCAAGTCAGCGCTCGCGCACCCATAACTCATGCGCATACATAAATCGTCTGCATTATAGCACACGGGTTGACCCTTCGCAAACCGTTCCTAGCGACCATTCAGGCCAACCTGAGGCTGTGGGAGCGCACTCAGGAACTATCGAAGAACCAGCGGTAGACTACCAACCACCCAAATATGTTAGAATGAGGCCGACATTCGGACCATCTTGGGGACTAATGGCTGCGCGCAAACTGTTGATTCTTGTGCTTCTCCTCACACTGATCTCGGCTGGGATCGGCATTCTCGGCTGTGGCGAAGCCCCTTTCAAGAGGCCCGAGGCGGCCGATCCGCGAGTGCCTGGACTGGATCCAGCCGCCGCGGTAACCGGAATCGTCCGCGACGACTATGCTAACCAGCCGATCGAAGGTGCCGATGTTGCTCTGGGAGACAAGCGACTGACGACCGACGACCAAGGGAACTTCCCAGCGCGGAAGGCGGACGACGGTGCGGCTCTGACGATCAGCAGAGCTGGCTACGACAACCTGATCACGCTGTTTGATGGGAACGGGTCGCACGAGTACCGCCTGAGACCCAACCTCGTGCGTGGACGGGTCGTGGACGACGAGAACGGCCAGCCGCTGAGCGGCGTCTCCGTCTTCCACGGCGAGCGCTTCACGACTACCGACGCACAAGGCGAGTATAGCCTGGCGCCGGTGGGCGCAAACGCGCGCCTGATGTTGTTACTGTCCGGCTATGCCAGGGAGCGGATCGAGGTTGGACGTAGCACCACCGTGAATGTCAGGCTCAAACGCCAGATCATCAAAGGTGCTTACCTGAGCTTCTATGCCGCCGGCTGGCAGCCGCGGCGCGACCAGTTGCTTTCCCTGATCGACAACTCCGAACTGAATGCCGTGGTCATAGATGTGAAGGGCGATGTGGCCAAGGTACTGTACCCGACGAATGTGAGCTTGGCACGGGAGATCGGAGCGGATGAGAAGCTGGTCGACGATATCGATGGTTTGCTCGCCGACTTGAAGAAGCGGCAGATCTACACCATCGCACGCATTGTGGTCTTCAAGGATGATCTGCTAGCAAAAGCTCGTCCGGAATGGGCCGTGCAGATGACCAATGGTGGTCCCTTCATCGACTGGGAGGATCTGCGCTGGACGGATCCATTCCGCCGTGAGGTTTGGGAATACAACATCGCCCTAGCCGAGGAGGCCGCGCGCCACGGCTTCGACGAGGTACAGTTCGACTACGTGCGCTTCCCAACCGACGGTGACGTGGGAAACGTCGTGTACTCGCAGCAGTCCACGGACGAGAACAGACAGGCCGCTCTGGAGGGATTCCTGGCCCTGGCGCGCGCCAGGCTGCGTCCGCTCGGTGTGTTCATCTCCGCCGATACCTTCGGCTGGACTCTGATACGCCAGGACGACATGGGGATCGGGCAACATATCGAGGCGATGGCCCAGTATCTCGACTACCTCTCGCCGATGGTCTACCCGTCGACCTGGGGTCCTGGCTCGCTGGATGTGCCCTATCCGCCGGCGGCGCCAGGAGACATCGTGCAGAAGAGCGTGGGCTTCGGCGTGGAGAGGCTCAAGCCGATACCGACCATCAAAGTGCGCGCCTGGCTGCAAGACTTCGACGACTATGGACCGAGGAAGCTCTCGTACAACGCACCCGAAGTGCGCGCCCAGATCGACGCCGCCACGGCCGCTGGAAGCTACGGCTGGCTCCTGTGGAACTCTGTGTCGCTGTATACGGGGGAGGCCCTGGGTGGGGACTAGGGGCTGGGGGTTGGGGAAAGTGGCCGTCCGCTCTGCTGATCGACAACGATGGTTCTGACCTGCCGGACGGGATGCGCTCGCCGAGCTGGAGCTCGGCGTTCCTAGCAGGTCGGCCCCCTGGGAACGCCGAGCCCCAGCTCGGCGAGGACACTGTCGCGCGCCTGTGCAAGACCTCGTGAATTGCCATACAAAGCCCGGCTAAGTCGTCGGCGAAAAGCAGGCCACGAAGCCGGCCCTATGTAGTATAATTTGGGGGTTAGGGGACGGTGGACCAATCCCCAGCCCCTAGCCCTTAGCGGTACTTTGTCATTCTTCCTCGCCTTAGGCGAGTCAGAATGACAAAGTACGGTTAGGAAGGATCGATTAGTGAAGCGAATCCGCGTCGAGGATATCAAACTACCCGCCGAGTACGAGGGCACCCGCGAGGACATGCGCCGTGCCGTGGCCGACGTGCGGCGCTACCACCGCATTCAGGTGGGCGATCTGCTCTCCTTTGCCTTCGAGAACCGCGCGACCGTGCTGTTTCAGATCCAGGAACTGATACGAGCCGAGAACATCACCGACGCCGAGAGGATCAAGCACGAGATTCAGTCATACTCTCGACTTCTCCCCTCCGAGGACGAGCTGATCGCCACAATGCTCATTCAATTCCGCGATCGGGACGAGATGGCTGACAGCCTGAGCAAGGTCGCCGGCATACAGGAGTCCGTCTGCATTGTGATGGGACGGCGACGCGTCCGTGCAACAACCGAGCCCGGACCCTCACGCAACGACCGTGCCACTCAGGCCCACTACCTCCGATTCCGCTTTCCCCCTGTCGAGTTGGACACTTTCCTCGATTCAGAGCGGGATGCCTACCTGGTGGTCGATCATCCGAATTACTATGCCAGCGCCAAGATAGACGGTGAGACCCGCGCTTCTTTGATCAAGGATCTCACCGACTAATCCCCATCACGAGGTTCCATGCGCACAGCAACCATTATCTCGATCGTCTGCATGATCGTCTTACCGATAGCCTGGATACCCGTCCTGACCAGCGCCGCTCCGATCCCGCGTCTCCGAGTTCTCCCTGGCTCTGTCAAGGCTACGGTAGGACCAATCCGCTGGGGCTACTACGTCGACTACGCTCGCTCCTCCTGGGAGACGCTTCAAGCGCATGTCGGCGATCTGGATATGGTCTCGGCGTACTACTACAAGATCGATGGCGCGGGACAGATTAGCGGCGAGGACGACTCGCGGGCCACGGCTCTGGTGAAAAGCGCGGGAATTCCTCTGCTGCCCATGATCCAGAACAGCGACCGCTATGACCAGTTCAGCCCGGTACTGCAAGATCCCACGCTGCGTCGTCAGACTATCGACGATCTCACGGCCCTGGTCGTCAACCGAGGATACGATGGCATACACATCGACTTCGAGGCTTTGAACGGCGCCGATCGGCCCTTCCTAACGCGGTTCATGGCCGAATTGGCCGAGCGACTACGTCCACGTGGCAAACTGGTAACGATGGCGCTGGGAGCCAAGCCACGCGAGATGACCAGCGGATGGGCCGGGGCTTACGACTACGCGGGACTGGCCCCGTATCTCGACTACGCCGTGATCATGGCCTACGATTACAGCACCGGGACCGGCCGCCCCGGCTCGACCTCGCCAATTGAGTGGGTACTGCAAGTCGCCGATTACGCCGCCTCTCAGATCCCACCGAACAAGCTTCTACTCGGGTTGGCCCTGTGGGCCTACGATTGGAATGCCATGACGACAACCGATCCGGCCGAGAGCATGTCCTACACCGACGCCGCGGCGTTGCTCGCTCAGACGGGGGCCACCGGGGGCTACAGCGACATCGATCAATCGGCTTGGCTGCAGTACACGCGAGACGGTGCTCCACGGATCGTGTGGTACGAAAGTCGGCGCAGCGTCGAGTCCAAGATGAACGCGGCCCTGCGGCGTGGACTGGCAGGGGTGGCAATCTGGCGCCTGGGGCATGAGGACCCCGAGATCTGGCCGGTGTTCAAAGCTCATGCCGCGGTCGGAGGTCCCGCTATCAGCGCGCCGGGCGATTCCATGTATTTCGCCGCCACGCGCCACACGGTTCGCGGAGCCTTCCTCCAGTATTTCGCTACGCGGGGAGGACTGAATATCTTTGGCTTCCCGCGGACCGACGAGATCGTCGAGAACGGGCGAGTGGTTCAGTACTTCCAGCGAGCCAGGATGGAGTGGCACCCGGAAAGCCCGCCGGAGTGGCGCGTGCAATTGGGGCTCCTCGGCGACGAGATCGGCGGCCGTGGCACAGCGGCCAGCCCGAACATGTCTGCCCCCAACGTTCGGTACTTTCCCGAAACCGGGCACAACGTCGCAAATGCCTTCCTCACCTACTTCACGAGCAACGGAGGCGTAGACATCTTCGGCTACCCGAAAACGGAGGAGATGTCCGAGGGAGGGCTCACGGTTCAGTACTTCCAGCGAGTCAGGATGGAGTGGCATCCGGAGAACCCGCCGGAGTGGCGCGTGCAATTGGGGTTGTTGGGCGACGAGCTTCTCATGAAGCGCGGCGTTGCTAGTGACCAGTGAGGCTAGCCGCACCAGGGCAGAGGATGATCGCCTCTGAGGGACCGCAACTGGGCGATGGCCTTGCGTGTGTCGCTAGCCACACGGGCCTTATGCCCGCGCTTGACGCGATACTTGAAGAGCCAGTACGTGAACTCCTTGCGCTCCAGGACATCCATGCAGTCCAGTTGCCGCGGCTCGGCTCGCTCTGTTCTGAACTGACCGAGCAACTCCAGCTCGGCTGACCCATAGATTCGCTGATAGGCGTCCTCGAAGATGCGTCGGTCCTGGTAAACGCGCGCTCGCTCCTCTTTCTCTACCTCTTGCTCCACGGCTAGAATGAGGCACTCTTCGAGCGTCACACCGTAGAAATAGTTCAAGAAGGCCCGATACTTCGCTGCCCCGAGGAGCTGCTTGAACTCCCGACTCGACACGGGCGCGGGGAAACGGCCCTCGAAGAGCAGCGCCTCCAGCTCTTCGGAGGGAAGCACGTCACGGACAGCCTCGGTAAGCCGCTCAGCCAGCAGGAGCCAGTCAAAAGCCTCGTTGGCAACCAGATAGCGAAAGAGACGCCCGCCGAGCCACTCCTCCGGTACGAGCCAATTCCCGATGGCCTCCAACAAAGCCACATGCCATGGCTGGCCGGCACGGATGGCCGTCCTCAGCTTAAAGATAATTTCGTTCGCGCACGCCCCGTCGACGACGGCGGTCGACGCATCCTCGATCTCAGTCAAGATATGCACGGCAGGTCCTGGTATACAATTGATTCCGAAGCAGTCCGGCTGGGCGGTTCTTGTCGTCCATCATCAGACTGCAAGAAGACTACCATTGAGATTAGCACCGCACGGCCAAAGGTGTCAAGCCAGCGAAACAGGCTAACCCGATTGGCGGGCCGGTCTGGATTCGACCACGGCGAAATCGCACCTTGTCTGTCGTCGAGCTCTACTGTAATGGACGCGCCATTCCTGGTTGTTCGCGCTCTTGCTGGAAGGTTATGGGCTAAGGCAGCTCCTGCAACGCGCCGGGAACCTGATAGCGACGAGCCAGATTCTCGTAGTGATGATCCGGATCCTTGCTGCCTTGCATTTCCTCAGCCGTGAGACGACGGACTGGCTGCGCCGGAACGCCAATCATGACTGTGCCGGCGGGCACATGAGTGTTGGGGGCGAGGACAGCGCCCATCGCGATTACGGCGCCGTCCTCGACCACGCAGCCATCGAAGACGATGGCGCCAGAGCCTATCAGCACGTTGTTGCCCACTCGACATCCATGAACGATGGCGGAATGGCCCACGAGGCAGTCGTCCCCGATGATCGTGTGTTCGTGGATGACAACGCTATCTTGGATGCTCGTGCCAGCACCGATGGTTATTGCGAAAACATCGCCGCGCAGCACTGCACCGAACCAGATGCTGCTGCGTGGGCCGATCGTGACGTCTCCGATCACAACCGCCGTCGGGGCGACGTAAGCAGTTGGATCGATCTCAGGAGCTTTGCCTTCGAATGCGTACTTCATAGATGCTGCTCGTCCTCCTCGGGCTGGAAGCCCTTCAACCGGACTGCGCCCGCAAGGTATAGTATAATCACGGCAGAAAGCAGTCAAACCGGACTGGCAACGAAGGAGAAACGCCATGACGCCAGAGGACCGCGGTGAGCTCATCTGTATGAGTCCGATCGGAACGGTGAAGAACGACGTGAACGAGCCCAGGCACGAGGGATGGTCCGAGGTTGTCTCACAGATCGTCCTCCGCTCGGAGCTAGAAGAGATGCTCGACGGCGTCGACCAGTTCTCTCATCTCGACATCCTCTTCTGGCTGGATCGTCTGCCCAAGCACCACTTCACCAAGCTCCATCCCCGTGACCGCCAGGACCTACCTCTGGTCGGCGTACTGGCCACCCGAACGCAGTACCGTCCGAATCCCATCGCAGTGACCACAGTGCGGCTCCTGGCCAGGCAAGGGACGACACTGACCGTCAAAGGACTGGATGCCCTGAACGGCACGCCGGTTCTCGACATCAAGCCCTACGTGCCGCTCTACGAGCCGTCCGAAGGCGTCGTGGTCGCCGAGTGGGTCCACAGGATCCAACCGTACTAGTGCTGTGTTGCTCGTGATCTGACGGGCAAAGACATGCGGATCGGTCGGATCGGTCCGATCGGACTGATCGGTCGGATTCGCATCAGTTCAGCAGTCACAGAGCATTAATGTGCCACCAGTCCGGGGGTAGTGTAGGGATTTTTCACTACTCCAGCTAGGTTCTCATCCCGACAGAAATCAGTTGTACACTGGATTGACACCTGTTAGGTCCCATGGTACATTGGGTGGGTCAGCATTCGAGACTTGAATTTGATCATCGAACACACGGATAGATGGAAGAGATGCAGTTCGGCACCACTGACAGCATGGCGCATACGCTCAAGCTGCTTGAACACATTCAGGACAACCCCGACATCACCCAGGCCGACCTGGCCGCCCGCGTGGGCATCGCTATCGGCACAGCAAACTGGTATCTAAAACGCTTGACCGCCAAGGGCTTTGTTAAGGTCAAGCAATTGCAGCGACGCCGTCTACGTTACATAATAACACCACAGGGGATCGCTGAGAGGTCCCGGTTGGCCGTGTCCTATCTGGAGGTGTCGATGCGGCTTTACCGAGAGACGCGCGCCGAGGCCCAGCGACTTCTCGCGCATGCACGCGCGTCCGGCTATGATAGCGTTCACCTCGAAGGTCAGAGTGATCTGATCGACATCTGCCGGCTCACTTGCCTCGAACAAGGCGTGACTGTGCAGGAGAGAAATCCCGACGGGCATCTGCCAGAGTTTCGCGTGGATGGCACGACGCTATCACTGATTTCACCCGAGAACACGAGCGATCATAGAGACTAGGCAACCCAGGGACGAAAGGACAGGCGCCATGAATTGGCAGGAAAGCAGCGTACTCATCACGGGCGGCACCGGCTCGTTCGGAAAGAAGTTCATTGAGGTCATGCTGAAAGACTACCATCCCAAGAGGCTGGTGGTCTTCAGTCGCGATGAGCTCAAACAGCATGAGATGCGGGTAGCGGGATTCAACCACGAAAGCCTGCGCTACTTCATCGGGGACGTGCGTGACAAGGACCGGCTGTATCGCGCTTTCCGCGGGATCGACGTCGTTGTACACGCTGCCGCCTTGAAGCAGGTCCCGGCGTGTGAGTACAACCCGATCGAGGCCATCAACACCAACATCAATGGCGCCCGTAACATTGTGGACGCTGCGCTTGACTGCGGCGTGCGCCGAGTTCTGGCCATGAGCACCGACAAGGCCACGGCGCCTGTCAACTTATACGGAGCCACAAAAGCTGTGGCCGAGAAGCTCTTCGTACAGGCCAATTCCTATCGCGGCATCGAGGGGGCGCGCTTCTCCTGCGTGCGCTATGGAAACGTTGTGGGAAGCCGGGGCAGCGTTGTTCCCCTCTTCAAGGAGCAGCGCAAAACCGGCAAAGTGACGATCACCGACCCGCGCATGACGCGCTTCTGGATCACCCTGGAGCAGGGCGTGCGATTCGTCATCTCCTGCATCGACATCATGCACGGTGGGGAGGTCTTCGTCCCCAAGCTACCCAGCATGAATATCATGGACCTGGCCCGGGTCCTGGCTCCGAACTGCGACGTTGCCAAGATCGGCATCCGATCGGGCGAGAAGCTGCACGAGGCGATGGTCACTGAGGACGAGGCACGCCAAACCGTCGATCTTGGCGATCGCTACGTCATCCAACCAGCCCATCCGTGGTGGTCAGAGATCAACTGGGCGGAGGGCAAGAGGCTGCCCGATGGCTTCTCCTATGCAAGCAACACCAACGATTGGTGGCTGACCCCGGAGGGGCTGATGGAGATGATCAATGCCTGACGAGCTGGCTATTCGCGGAGGCCGGCCGGTTCGATCGTCGGTCTTGCCCTACGGGCGGCAGTCGCTAGATGAGGAGGACATCGCGGCGGTCGCCGCCGTGCTGCGATCGGACTGGCTGACCACGGGACCCAAAGTGGGTGAGTTCGAACAAGCCTTCGCTCGCAGCGTCGGCGTCGAGCAGGCCGTGGCCGTCAGCAACGGCACCGCGGCTCTGCATGCCGCTATGTACGCGCTTGGCATCGGCCCCGGGGACGAGGTCATCGTCACGCCCATGACCTTCGCGGCCAGTGCGAACTGCGTCCTATATCAAGGCGGACGGCCCGTCTTTGTCGACGTTGAGCCTGGCACCCTTCTGCTCGACCCAGCGCAGGTCGAGGCGAAGATCACGCCCCGGACGAAGGCCATCGTTGCCGTGGACTACGCGGGTCAGCCGTGCGACTACGACGCCCTCATGTCCATCGCGCGGCAACATAACCTGGCGCTGGTCGATGACGCCTGCCATGCCATCGGCGGCGCGTACCGTGGACGCCTCGTTGGCTCATTGGCGGATCTAAGCACCTGTAGCTTTCATCCCGTCAAGCACCTGACCACAGGCGAGGGCGGTATGATCACGACCAATAGCGCCGAGCTTGCCCAGCGCATGCGGGTCTTCCGCAACCACGGCATTACCAGCGACCATCGCCAGCGGGCGCAGTCCGGTGGTTTTTACTACGAGATGGTCGAGCTAGGATACAACTACCGCATCACGGACATCCAGTGCGCGCTGGGTCTCAGCCAGTTGCGCCGACTGCCGGAATTCGTGCGACGGCGTCGGCAGATCGCGACGCAGTATGACCAGGCGCTGTCAGACGTTCCGCACGTGAGACCTCTCTCCGTGCGCGACGATGTCTCCCACGCCTACCATCTGTACATGGTCCAGTTCGACACGGAGGCGCTCGGCGTCGATCGGGCTGCCATCTTCGCCGCCCTGCGGGCGGAGAACATCGGCGTCAACGTTCACTATGTTCCCGTGCACATCCACCCGTACTACCGTGAACGACTGGGTACCGGACCGGGGTTATGTCCGAACGCCGAGGCCGCCTACGAGCGACTGATCACTCTGCCGATATTCCCGGCCATGACGGACGCTGACGTGTCCGACGTCATGGCCGCGGTGAGAAAAGTAGTTGTGGGGATAACGCGATAGAGATGGCGAAGCAGGATGACGTCTTTCTCGCCGACGAGGGAGACGCGTGGTTCAAGAGGAATCGGTCCTATCTCGTCGAGACGACAAGCACAAAGACCGACTATCCGTTGGCCCTGATAGCTCAGTACAACCTGCATCCGAAGAAAGTCCTGGAGGTGGGTTGCAGCAATGGCTGGCGACTCGACGCTATTCGACGACGCTATGATTGCACGTGCGTGGGTATCGAGCCATCGGAGGCCGCGGCTCTTGCCGGACGAGAGCGGTTTCCCGGTCTGGATCTCCGAATCGGGCTAGCCTCCAGGCTACCCTGTCCCCCCGACGAGAGCTTCGATCTGGTGATCGTCAACTTTGTGCTGCACTGGGTGGATCGAAAGACGTTATTGGTCTCGCTGGCCGAGATTGACCGGACCGTGGCCGACGGCGGCTATCTGATCCTCGGCGACTTCCTGCCCGACTGGCCGAAGCGGAACCGGTATCATCATCGAGACGACGTGGAGCTCTATACCTACAAGCTCGATTACGCAGCCATCCTGCAGAGCACGGCACTGTACACCAACGTCGCACGCATCACCTTCGACCACGATCAGCATGCTCTATCCGGCGATGTTGGATCGTACGAGCGCGGTGTGTGTCAACTGCTACGCAAATCGACCAGCGAGTTCTATCAGCTATGACCAGGATCGCCATCGTCGGCTGCGGCTCCATCGGACGACGGCACCTGGCCAACCTGCATCAGCTCGGCTACCGGGACCTTCTCGTCTTCGACCCCCTCGATTCCGTCCGGGACATGGCCCGGCGCGACTTCGGCGTCACGGCCTGTGATGACATGACAGAGGTCTGGGCGCGTGACCCGGATGTCTCCATCATCGCCACGCCTTCCAATCTGCACACGCCACTGGCCATGGCAGCCGCCTCTGTCGGCTCGCACCTATTTGTGGAGAAGCCACTGGCTCATACTGTGGACAGGCTTGACTCTCTGCAGGATCTGGTAGTCGCCAAAGGATTGGTGACCATGGTGGGCTGCAACATGCGCTTCCATCCGGGTCCCGTCCAGATCAAGCGCTGGCTGGATGAAGGCGCGATCGGTGGCGTGATCGCAGCGCGGATCAAGACCGGCTCCTATCTCCCAGGCTGGCGACCGCAGCAGGACTATCGACAGAGCTACAGCGCCTCACCCGAGTGGGGTGGCGCCATGCTGGACTGCATCCACGAGCTGGATCTAGCTGTATGGCTGCTCGGCGAAGCCGAGCTACGGGCCGCCGTGACCCGCCCGGCCACGAGTCTGGGGCTGGCAACGGACGGTCTGGCTGAGTTGATACTGGAGCACGCAACCGGCGCGCTCTCGAACGTCCACGTCAACTTCGTGCAGCGCAACTACCGTAGAAGCATAGAGATCATCGGAGAACTGGGAACGCTTCACTGGGACTTCACCACAGGGCGCGTGGATCTGTACGGGGCCGACGGCTCGCTCACGCGAAGCCTCGAGCAACCCACCGATTGGCAGGTCAATCAGATGTACGTGGACGAGTTGTGCTACTTCATGGAGTGCGTTCGAACGCGGACACAGACTTTCAATCCAATCGTGTCCGCCGCTAGGACGTTGCGCGTCGCGTTGGAAGCGAGGAATGGGCGATGAAGAAGGTTATCGGCGTGATCCAGGCCCGCGTCGGATCGACGCGCCTGCCGGGTAAGGTTCTGATGGAAATCGCCGGACACCCTATGTTGTGGCACGTGGTGACGCGAGCACGACGGGCGAGCACGTTGGACGGTGTCGTGGTGGCAACGACCATGTCGCAGGGAGATGATAGGCTGGCCGCATTCTGCGAGGCGCAGGGCATTCCCTGCTTCCGCGGCAGTGAATCAGATGTCCTGGACCGCTACTACCAGACCGCCTATCGTGAATCTGCACAGATTGTGGCGCGCATCACGGCGGACTGCCCGCTGCTAGATCCAGGGGTTATCGATCGCGTTGTCACCCATTTCTTGACTGGCGGCTTCGACTATGTCTCCAACACCGATCCACCGACCTTCCCTGATGGACTCGACGTCGAAGTCCTCACCTTCGCTGCCCTCGAGCGCGCGTGGAACGAGGCTCGCTGGCAGTCTGAGCGTGAGCACGTGACGCCCTACCTGCGCAATCATCCAGAATTGTTCCGCCTTGGAAACGTTGTCAACGACGAGGACCTGTCCGATCTGCGCTGGACAGTGGATGAGCCGGAAGATCTGGAGATCGTACGCACGATTTACGACGCGCTAGGCATGACCGAGTTCGACATGCGCCACGTGCTCGATCTCCTGCGTCGCCAGCCGCGGTTGGGCACGATGAACGCTAGCTTCCAGCGCAACGCAGGCTATGACAAGTCGCTAGGGGAGGATCGTCTGCTATGACTACGACGAATACTACCGGCCAGAAGTTGTACCAGTATGCGCGACGTCGCATCCCCGGGGGCACACAACTACTTTCTAAGCGTCCTGAGATGTTCCTGCCGGACCAATGGCCGAGCTACTACTCGCGCGCTCAGGGCGCCGAGGTGTGGGACCTGGACGGCAACCGCTACGTGGATATGAGCTACAACGGCATAGGCGCCTGCGTGTTGGGACACGCCGACCCTGAGGTCAACGCGGCAGTCCACGCGGCCGTTGAGGCGGGTTCTATGTCTACCTTGAACTGTCCGGAGGAAGTCGAACTGGCGGATCTGATGTGCGAGCTGCACCCCTGGGCTGAGATGGTGAGATACGCACGATCGGGCGGCGAGGCGGTGGCGATCGCTGTGCGCATCGCCCGGGCAAGCACAGGTCGGTATAAGATCGCCTTCTGTGGCTACCACGGCTGGCACGACTGGTATCTGGCCGCCAATCTGGCGTCTGATCATGCCCTGGACGGCCATCTGCTCAAGGGCCTCGACCCCAATGGTGTGCCGCGTGGACTCCAGAACAGCGCGTTGCCATTCCACTACAACCGACTGGACGAATTGAAGGACATTGTGGAGGCGCAACCGGGCGGGATAGCCGCGATCGTTATGGAGCCCTTGCGGGATAGTCCACCGGAAGCGGGCTTTCTTGAGGGGGTGCGAGAGATCGCCGATCGCATCGGTGCGGTGCTCGTATTCGACGAGGTAACGGCGGCTTTTCGCCTAAACAGTGGAGGCGCGCATCTCCTGTTCGGGGTGATGCCAGACATCGCGGTCTACGCCAAGGCCATCAGCAACGGCTTTCCCATGGCGGTTGTCTTGGGACGTGAGCCCGTCATGCAAGCCGCGCAGAGCACTTTCATCAGCAGTACCAACTGGACAGAGCGCATCGGCCCCGTTGCCGCGCTAGCCACCATTCGGAAGCACCGACGAGAGAACGTGGCGGAGCACCTGATAGCCATTGGGAACCGCGTTAAGGAAGGCTGGCGGGTTGCAGCCGAGGGCGCGCACCTCAAGGTGCACGTCAGCGGCATTGCACCGCTGGGACACTTCGAGTTCGAATACGCGAATGGACAGGCCATGCGCACCCTCTTCACGCAGATGATGCTGGAGCGAGGATTCCTGGCCACCAACGCGTTCTATGCAACGTACGCGCACCAGGACAGTCACATCGACGCATACCTGGCCGCGGTCCGCGAGGTGTTTGGACTGGTGGCGCAGGCTGTGACGACTGGAACTATCGAAGAAGAACTCAAAGGTCCGGTCGCCCACTCCGGATTCCAACGGTTGACCTAGATTCGATGGAACACTTGCTCATCCGAGCCGACGCTACTTCCCGCATAGGGACTGGGCACATGATGCGCTGCCTTGCCCTGGCGCAAGCCTGGCAAACACACGGTGGCGGCGTGTCGTTCCTGAGTCACTGCGACAATGACGCATTGCGGCGGCGAGTTCGGGACGCCGGTATGAGCTTCATCTCGATCGGCAATCCTTATCCAGATGACGGAGACCTCCCGACCACGCTGTCTACGCTGAGTCAGTTGACGTCGATGGATCACGACGCCCCTCCTTGGTTGGTTCTCGACGGGTACCACTTCGATCCTGTCTACCATCACGGTATCAGGGCAGCGGGCTTCCGACTTCTCGTGATGGACGATTGTGCTCACCTGCCGCGATACCACGCGGACGCACTGCTGAACCAGAACGTGTATGCGGAGGATCTACGCTATCAGTGTGATCAGGACACGATACTTCTGCTTGGGACCCGCTATGTCCTCCTGCGTCCGGAGTTCTTGACCTGGCGTGGGTGGAAGCGGGACATACCCGACGCAGCTCGAAAGGTGCTGGTTACTTTGGGGGGCAGCGATCCTGACAACGTGACCCTCAAGGTGATCGAAGGACTACAACAGGTGGGGGTCAAGTCGCTTGAAGTGAAAGTAATCGTCGGCCCTGCCAATGCCCACCACGAATCCCTCCGCCGAGCGGCTGAGAAGGTGAGCTATGACCTACAATTGCTATCAGACGTCATGGACATGCCCGCGCTCATGGCTTGGTCCGATGTCGCGATTTCTGCCTGTGGCACAACTTCGTGGGAGCTGGCCTTCATGGGATTGCCCAGCATCGCCCTCGTTCTCGCTGACAACCAGGAGCTAGCCGCTCGTGTATTGAACGAGAGGCGGGTAGTGTTGTCCCTGGGCAATGGCGCAAGCCTGCAAGTCGAGTCCATTCGCGCCGCTGTTCTCCAATTGCTGACGGACCGTGCCACTCGGCAGGCGATGTCCGAAGGTGGACAGTTGTTGGTAGATGGAAGGGGCGCCGAGCGTGTCGTCACGAAACTATCCCATAAGGATTTTGCCGACGCGTTCCTTATGCCTTGGGGCGACAGCGATGCATGAAGATCCGTACTATCCACGGGAAGTAGAACATGGGACGCAAGGGAGTCAACGGTGGAGCAAGTGAAAATTGCTGATCGCTGGGTTGGCGACGGCGAGCGATGTCTGATCATAGCTGAGGCCGGCAGCAACCACAACGGTCGCCTGGACCAGGCGATACGACTCATTGATGTTGCCGCCGCTGCTGGTGCCGACTCGGTAAAGTTCCAATTTTTTCAAGCGAGCAAAGTGTACCCCAGGACAGCAGGTTCCAGTGACTACTTGAAGATGCCAAAGAGCATCTACGAGATCGTATCCGAACTGGAGATGCCGTACGATTGGCTGTCCGAGTTGAAATATCATTGTCAAGAGACAGGTGTTCTCTTCCTGGCTTCCGTGTTTGACGAGCAGTCGGTCGACCTGCTGGATCCGTTCGTGGATGCTTTCAAGATAGCCTCCTACGAGATCACGCATGTCCCGCTTGTCCGACATGTTGCCAACAAAAGGAAGCCGGTGATCGTTTCTACCGGCGCATCCGACATCGATGAAGTGGCTGGGCTAGTTGACGAGTTCCGCAGATCCGGCAACGACGGACTGATACTGATGCAATGCACCGCCGCCTACCCTGCACCACTGCAATCGCTCAATGTGCGCTCGATTGCAACCATGAAATCGACGTTCGGCGTGCCGGTTGGCTTGTCGGACCATTCACGTGATCCGCTCGTTGGACCGCTAGCTGCGGTGGCCGTGGGCGCGAACCTGATCGAGAAGCACTTCACCCTGAGCAACGAACTCCCCGGGCCGGATCATCGCTTCGCGGTGGAGCCTCCTGAACTTCGGGTAATGGTTCAGAAGGTGCGCGAGGTGGAGGCGGCCCTAGGCAGTGCAGAGAAGGTGATAGATCCTGTAGAGGCTGAACTAAGGCGATTTGCGCGGCGCAGTGTTTTTGCCATCCAGGACATCCCCGACGGAGCGGAGCTCACCAGCGAGAATATTGCCGTATTACGATGTGGCAAGCTGTCGCCGGGCGTCGCCCCCAAGCACTATCCTAATCTGCTAGGACGCAACGCGAAAAGAAACATATCGCTTAACACAGCGATACGCCCGGAGGATATTGAGTGAGGCTTTCGACAGGTGCTTAGGATACGACCGGTTGCAGATGGAGATTGCAGAACGCTCTGGTACTGGGTGAATGACCCAGTCAGTAGAGCATCCGCATTTCGATCTGCTCCCATCTCCTGGGACGAACACGTCACCTGGTTCGGCAAGGCGTCGATTGATCCAACCTGCCACATATACATTCTGCTGAGTCAAAACGACCAACCTGTCGGACAGGTTCGATTTAACGTTGGAGTTGATCGCAGTGCGGAAGTGGATATCAGCCTTGCTCCAGAACGACGTGGAGAGGGGCTGGGAGCAGAAGGACTTCGCCTGGCGTGTGCCCACCTGTTCAAGGATGCGCAGATCTCGCGGATTGTGGCTCATATCAAACCCGACAACCTTGCGTCAATACGCACCTTCGAGAAGGCGGGGTTTGTTCGTCGAGGCGAGAGAGCCATGCGAGGTCATGCCAGTGTCCGACTCGAGTTGGACAACTCGTTTTGCAGCCAACCGCAACACGGTTCCACGGCCAGCCAGCCAAAACCGGAGGAAAGTGAAATGTCCGATAATCTAGTGTTTCGCTTGGCAACACCGAGCGATGATGCCCGTATTCTGGAACTGTTTCGGCTATCCTTTGGTCGAGAGCTACCTCTAGAATGGTGGAAATGGTTCAATTATCGATGCCCTTGTGGCGCAAACCGCACTTCGATAATTGAGGATCTGGATACCGGCCAAGTGGTCGGCAGCTACAGCTTGCTGCCAATCAAACTACTTCTGAACGATAGCGAAGTCAGCGCATCGCTCTGCACAAACGTCAACACACACCCGGATTATCAGAGGCGAGGTCTGTTCACTCGCATCAGCAACTATGCCCTCGGACGCGAGAAGGATTTCGGGACTCCGGTCTCCCTCGGAATGCCAAACCAGAAAGCGTATCCTGGGCATATGAAGGTCGGCTGGGAAGTTCTCTGTCCCCTGCCCTTCCTGGTCAAGCACGATTGTCGACAACGATCCCACGCCTGCCGCGAGGTTGACTCGTTTGACGAGCGCCTTGATCAGTTCCTCTCGCGCATTTCAAGTCGGTTCTCCTTCCTCGTACTGAAGGATCACCACTTCATGAACTGGCGGGTCGTGACACGCCCCGACAAGGAGTACACGAAATACGTATGCGAAGAAGGATCAGACCTCAAAGGATACGTCGTCCTGAAGCATTTCGATGACCAGGGCTACCGCAAGTCTCATATTCTGGACATCCAGGCGGAAACCGACGATATCCTCTGTGAACTGCTGGCAGCTGCGGAATCATTTGCGCACGGACGGGACGAGTTGAACATGTGGACTAACCCCCACAATCCCTATGCCCACAGCATCCTGGCCCAAGGCTTCTATGAGCGGGAAAGCCAGGACCAGCTTATCATTCACTTCAACTTTGGCGAAAGAACGCCGCTCCGCGAACAGGCATGGTGGTTTTGTCTGGCGGACAATGACGTTTACTAAGTCGCGGTATGAGAACGGCACGAGCCGGAACGGCCGCATTCTTACTGTGTGAGGCACTCCCGTGGAGAGTATTCTCGTCGTATGCGCGCATCCTGATGACGAAGTCCTGGGCTGCGGCAGCACTATCGCCCGCCTTGCTCGCGAGCAGGAAGTACATGTCGTCATTTTGGGTGAGGGCATCAGTTCAAGGTACGACGGCAGACAGTCGGCACCCTCCGCCGGCTTGCTGCGTCTTCGAGAAGAGGCAAGTGCCGTGAGTAGGCTGCTCGCCGCAGCTTCCGTCCGATTCGGTGATCTACCGGACAACCGATTTGATGAGCTTCCGCTATTGGACGTAGTCAAGAGGGTCGAACGATGGGTCGAGGAGGTTCAGCCTCACGCAGTCTATACTCATCACCCCGGCGATCTGAACATGGACCACGCCGTCACCTTCCGCGCCGTTCTCACGGCGACACGTCCTCTCGTGGGCTGTCCGGTCAGGGAGGTTTACGCTTTTGAGGTCCCATCCTCTACGGAATGGGCATTCCAACACCTTGAACCGCCCTTTCGCCCGAACGTGTTTGTGGACGTGACGACGACAATCGAGACGAAGATACAGGCGATGCAAACCTACACGAGTGAAGCGCGACCTTTTCCACATCCTCGCTCGCCCGAGGCGTTGCGCGCAATCGCTCAGCGGTGGGGTTCCGTTGTCGGCGTGAGCTACGCCGAGGCATTTGAGTTGATAAGATCCGTAATCAGGTAGGACTGGGTGCAATCAATCCTTTCGGTGCAAGCGATTCTCGCCGGGCGCAGCCGCGGCACATATATCGCTCTGCGCAGCATGCGCGAAAGGGCGTGGCTATTGCCCGCCATAGGGCAATTGGTCTACCCCGTGCCCGAAATCAAGCAACTGCGCCGTATCGTCGAGCTGAGCCATCCCGGCAATCTGCAGATCAAGGCGGATGGTGAGCGCATCCTCTTTTTCAGCTTTAGAGGGGGATGGTCAACCAACCTGGCCCAGGACCTCGTCGTTGCGCAAGCCTTGCGGCAACGAGGGGCCAGCCCGTTTTTCGTAACGTGTGGGCTGCATCTGCCCATTTGTGACATCGCGAACCGCAACGTGGCGCCGCCGATGCCCTGCGATTTCTGCACTTCTTACTTTCGGCGGGTAATGCCGCTGCTTCGCTTCCCATGGGTGGGACTCGACACCTTGGTTTCGGCACAGGAACGGCAACAACTGGAGCGAGAGGCAGTGAGCCTCCCTCGGTCCTCGTTGGACAGCTACGAGGTGCAAGGGGTGCCCGTTGGTCAACTGGTGCGTATCTCAGCACCCCGCTTCCTTCTTCGTGGAAAGGTGGATGACTCCGCGTTTTCGCAAGACGTATTGAGGCGTTTCTTGGTCAGCGGAGCCATCCTGGTCCCTGCGCTCAAACGGCTTTTCGCCCAAGAACGTCCGGACAAGCTCTGGACAATGAATGGCCTATTCTTCTCCGAGCAGATACTGCACTGGCTGGCCAGAGACCTGGGAATCCCAGTCGTCAACTACGAGGCCGGGTTCGCCCCGCATAGCATAGTGGCGGCACGCGACCAGATCGCCAATTATTATGATTTGAACTCGCATTGGGACGCGGAGTCAGATCAGCCTTTGAGCCCGAAGGAGGCGCAGTGGCTGGATGAGTATCTGGAGAGTCGCTTCGCTGGTACCGACCCAGCGGTGACAACTTATCTGTCTGGGATACAGAAGCGGTCTGACGTGATCAGTCAAGAGCTGCAACTGGATTACACACGCCCGCTGGTTCTAATGCTGACCAATATTCTCTGGGATAGCGCTGTCATAGATCGGAACACGATCTTTGACGACATGTTCCATTGGGTGGAAGCTACAATCAGCCACTTCATCGATCAGCCTGGATACCAATTGGTCATGAGAGTACACCCGGCCGAGATCAAGCTGACGATGCAGGAATCACATCAGCCTGTGCTAGATATGATCCGAGCGCGCTTTCCTCGCTTGCCGGGGCACATCAAGCTGGTGAGCCCCACCAGCGCGATCAGCTCGTATGCTCTTATGCGCATGGCCAAGTGCGGACTCGTCTACACGTCGACCACGGGGCTGGAGATGGCTCTTCAAGGCAAGCCAGTTGTCGTGGCAGGGAAGACACACTACGCCGGCAAGGGATTTACGACAGAGCCCGCCAGTGTGGCAGACTACCGGGAGTGGTTGTCGAAGCTTGACCACGTGACACCGCTGACGGCGGTTCAGTTGGATTATGCACGGCGCTATGCCTCCATGTTTTTCGCCAGGATGATGATTCCTTTCCCTTATGTTAGTACGTTGAGTCAGCGTCGCATTCGTTTCAACTTCTCGCGCCTGGAGGAGCTTGCTCCTGGCCAAGACGCTGAGCTAGATAGACTCTGCGACAAGATCCTGCACTGCACCGATCGGGGAATGTTCTTGCTGGAGCGCACAGCGTGAGAATCGTCTTGATTGTCCCGGAGTACACCATCGGCATGCAGCGCAAGGTCGAGTATCTTTGCGCCGAGGGATGCGAGGTCCGGCAGGTCGTATCTATGCGCACGCATAGCATCCTCACCGCGCCAGCAAGTGATCGCCGTTTTGCCAATCATGCGTTGGTCCCGGTCAGAGTCTTGCGCCGCCAGGATCCTCATCGCTCTATGCTCGCCTCAACTCTGCACTGGATGCGAGCCTTCTCGCCCGACGTACTTGCCGTCGAGTGGGATCCGGATACACTTATGGCGCTACAAGCGTTGATCGTGCGCCGGATGTGGGCCCCGCGGGCCAAGCTCGTGCTGCACTCGTGGCAGAACATTCCCAGAGCCCTGAGCAGGCGTGTCCGTTTCATTCTGTCTCGAACTCTGCGTGCCGCGGACTGCATTCTTTGCGCAAATCGGGAAGGTGTGAGTGTGCTGCGTGGATGGGGTTATCGTGGGCGAATTGTGCATCAACCGTGGATAGGCGTAGATACGGCTCTGTTTTACCCACGCGAAAGGGCAGCTTTGCGCGACAAACTACGGTTGAGGGGTTTCCTGGTAGGCTATGTGGGCCGACTTGTGCCGGAGAAGGGCTTGGACCAGCTCATTCTCGCACTAGCACAACTGCCCGAAGATGTTCATTGCGTGCTCGTCGGAGGAGGCAACGAACGCGATCGTCTGAAAGGACTAGCCGCAACACGCGGACTGACGTCCCGCGTACATTTCGTTGGCGAGATCGATCATGATAGCATGCCTGAATACCTGTCTATGTTCGATACGCTCGTCCTACCATCTCGGACGACCGCTGTGTGGAAGGAGCAGTTCGGCCGTGTGTTGATCGAAGGCATGGCATGCCGTGTTCCTATCGTCGGAAGCGATTCCGGGGCGATTCCGGAAGTGATCGGTTCAGCTGGGCTGACTTTCCGAGAAGGCGATATCAACAATCTTGCCGAACGCCTCCACGCGTTGTATCGATCGCCCGAGCTGTGCGGTGAGCTTGCACAACGAGGTCTGGAGCAGGCCACCACGACATATTCGCAGGCGCACATTGGAGCAAGGTTAGCCAGGGTGTACCGAGGGCTAGCATTCGTGCAACCGGATGAGGAGTGCTGCATGGATGCAAGCTCCCCTGGGAATCAGCCATGACGCCCAGCATTCAGAAGCGCGCTCTGTCCGCGATAGGGTACTCGTTTGTCGAGACGGGCACCACCAGTGTGGTAGGCTTTGCGCGCGCGATCTTACTGGCCCGGCTCCTCAGTCCGGATGACTTTGGCATCATTACGTTTGCGTTGTTCTTCGCCAACCTGATAGGAACGCTGACACCGTTCAGCTTGGACCAGGCCTTTATTCAAGGCGATGTGGATGACGAAGAGAAAACGGCATCCACGGTCCTTGCGGTCGACGTGGTCTTGGCCGGTTGTCGCTTTGGGCTGATCCTTCTGCTGAGTCCACTCTTCGACCGTCTCTTTCCCAGCTATCCACTCCTACCCGTGATCATGCCGGTCCTTTTTGCCGCGTACATTCTTGGTGCCGCGTGCAATACTCCACTGGCACTCTTGAAACGGCGCATAGTCTATCGGCGCATCGCCGCCATGAATATCGCCATCTCGATCAGTTTGACCGTCGTCACAGTACTGATGGCCTCGGCAGGTTTCGGACTGTGGAGTCTGGTAGCCGAGCAAGTATTGGGACGAGTAATGATGTTTGTGGCGTTGTTTCTGATCAGACCGCCATGGCGCTTACGGTGGGGTTTGGACCGCAGTCTGGTTCGCCGTTTCAGAGGATTCAGCTTAGCCGTTTCGGCCACGGATTTGCTGAGCTTTCTCATCGATCGCTTCGACGATTTCTGGACCGGCGCGTTCCTGGGCAAGCAGTCCCTCGGCTTCTACTCCAAGGCTTACGAATTCGCGGGCTACCCCAGGCGTGCGCTGTCCGATCCGATTGGCAGTGTCTCGTTTCCGCTCTTTTCGCGTTTGCAGCACAGCCGCGCCGAGTTGTCTCAAGGCTTTACGCGAACCCTGGGGTTTCTGGTTCGAGCCGGCTTCCTGGTGGCTATCCTGCTGTTTCTGCTCGCACCGCAATTCATTGAGCTCCTGCTTGGTTCCAAGTGGCTGTCTATGGTTGCGGTATTCCAGTTGATGGTCATCTATACTCTTGTCGATCCCCTCATGGGGACAGTAGGTGGGCTTTTCGTGGCAGTGGGTAAGCCCGCTGTTCTAACGAAAGTCCGATTGCTACAGATGCTAACGTTCGTGCCCGCGGTGGTGGTTCTAGGTAGCCGCCTGGACATCGAAGGTGTAGCCATGGCAGCGGACCTTATGGCTATTGTGGGTTTTGTTGTCCTGCTGTGGCAGGTCAGAGGACACGTGGACTTTTCGCTCCGTCGGATGTTCCTGACACCGATCCTGGCGGCCGTTGTCGCTGGACTGGTTGTGTATGAGATAGGCATAGCGGTTCCATTGGCTGATAGCATCCCACTGCAACTGGCCGTCAAGTCTGCCGCTGCGGCCCTTGTCTATGGCATGATTCTCGTCGCTTTCGAGCGCACGATGTACCGCGAGTACGCCGCCTATCTCAAGACAGTGGTAGGTGAAAGGGCTCCTTTCCTCAAGTCGAGGAGAAGCAGGAGTTCGGCTGAGCTACCCCATGTCGCAGATTGATCCGGAGTGTGTGCAGTGAAGCTCGGATTCTTCTTTCGGAACAAAGCCGTGTATTGGCTGGCCGCATTGGTTCGGACGCTGGAGACGAACTACGATGTCAGTGCCAATAGCGGTGCGATAGCCAACGCATGGACGCTGGATGTGCTACGACAGGATTTCGCTGGCCGCTGTGATGGCTTCCACTACCTGCTTGAGTTTCTGCAGCGGAATTGGAGCACGTTCGATATCAGTGCACCCAACTTAGAGCGTCTCGAAGCGATGTATGGCGGGCCAAACCTGTGGCTCGACCTCATGTCGGATCGGTATCTTTCCTCACGTCCCTATCACGACGCGCTGCGTATGATAGTGGGTCACCTGACATTTTGGGAAAGATACTACGACACAACAGGAGTCGAGGCCTTCCTGATGGAAGCCAATGACATGCTGTCGACCTTAACTGCGTATCGCGTCGCTATGCAGCGAGGAATCGACTGCCTGACCTGGGTCAGCCTCCCCACCAATCCTCAGCGAGTGGGGTTCGCGCACAACCTCTACTACAAGCCGGACAGTGTGACAAGATGCTTCCATCGTTTGCAGGAGAGCCAACTTTCGATCGAGCAGCACCAGCGCGCGGACGAGCACGTGAATGCGTTTCGCGCTCAGGCAGCCCGACCGATTTGGAATGAGGAGCACCTGAGAGCACCGAATCGGCCGACCGTTCGTGCCAGCAACCTACGCAGCTTCGCTTGCCGGCTGCCCGCATACTACTTGCGAAATGGTAAGCTGGACTATACGGATCAAGGTCCATTTGCAGACGCCATCGATAGGCTCAAGTTCGTGCTGCGGGCCCGACGTCTGCACAGCAGCGATCTTTTTGATCGACCAAGCCGTGATGATCGTTTCGTCTATTTCCCACTCCATTTTCAGCCCGAAGCAACGACGCTCGTCTGTGCCCCGTTCCACGTCGACCAACTCAACCTGATCGAGCAACTCGCGCGCTCCCTGCCCGTGAACATGCTGCTCTACGTCAAGGAGCACCCAGTTTCTCTCGGTAGGCGACCTATCTCTTACTATCAGCGCATCAAGAAGCTGTCCAACGTTCGGCTGATCAACGCGTCCGTGGACAGCCACGAGCTCATCCGCCAGGCCGCAGCGACCATTACCATCACTGGAACCGCTGGCTGGGAAGCGCTACTGTACGAACGCCCGGTGATATACTTCGGGAACGCCTTCTGGGATATCTTTCCGCTGGCGAAGCGGGTGACCGACATCGCGCAGTTGCCCTATGTCTTTCGTGATTGGCTTCCCACCTATCAGCCTGACTACGAGTTGTTGTTGAAACTGGTGACTGCACTGTTCCAAGGGTCGTATCCTATTGAGGGAGGCTCACAGCCTGACGACCCCGACATGCCTGATGACGAAAGGATCGATGGCGTCGCCCGTGCAATCGCAGCGGAATTGAACCTCCAACCGAGAGGCAGGACTATAAGCGCCAGTGGCCTTCATAGCCATTAGACTGCCAACGCAACAGCCAGAGAGACCAGCCAATCTACGTGCGGCAGATTAGGCATGGGAAGTAGGAGGATCGTCAACGTGGACGAAGAACGGTTTCCGAATGCTGCACCGGAGTTCGGCTGCCCCATCTGCGGGCATTCGACCCCCGTGCCCGTTCTTGCCAAGAATGGTTATACAATCGCGTGCTGCGCGGCTTGCAGTGTTTTGCACGTGAGCCCGATTCCGTCCAATGAGATGTTACAGGCTCACTATCAGGACCCCAGCTACTTCAGCGGTCCGGAGGAGCAAGGTTATCAGAGCTACTCCGCTATGCGAAAGGCTCTGATACCCCACTTCAAACGCCGTCTGGCCGTGGTCCGCAGTCAGGTTCCCACAGGAGGACGCCTGTTAGACTTTGGCTGTGCGGCCGGGTACTTCCTCGATGTTGCGCGGTCTGAAGGCTGGCAGATCGCTGGAGTTGAGCTGTCCCAGGAGATGGCTCGACGAGCATCTGACATGCTGAGCATTCCTATCGCTTCATCTTTGGACTCTCTGCCTGACGGGGATTTCGATGCGATCTGCTTATGGGAGGTGATCGAGCACCTACCCCGTCCCATCGCTGAGTTGCGCCTCCTCCGCGATCGCTTGCGTCCCGGCGGATTGCTTATGCTATCGACTCCCAATACGGGACATTGGCAGGCGAAGCGCCAACCGGATGGATGGATTGGTTATCGTCCTCCCTCCCACCTCGTCTTCTTCGACGAGCGAACGTTGGCAGATGCCCTCGCTCGGGCCGGATTCGACCGTGTGACAATCACTCGGGTTTCCCCTTTGCCACCATTGCCCAACTGGTTGCGCGATCTGACTGCCCCATTGCAGCGCGGCCTCAGCACAGGGCAGGCCAGAGCGTGGCCGGTGGCACTGATGGCATGGCGTGCCACCCGCCTTCTGGGCTGGGGATGGCAAATGCTACGGCATCCCGGTGACGATATCTTCGCAACCCTTGAAGCCGTCGCTTTTCGATCGGCATGATTCGAAACTGGTGAGTGAAACGTGGATCTTAGCATCATCGTAGTCTCATGGAACGTCGCTCCGCTGCTAGCCAATTGCCTGCGCTCTATCGCCGCTGGCGCGCAGGGGCTGGAGTACGAAGTTATCGTCATCGACAATGCTTCGACTGATGGCACCGCGGAGATGGTTCAGCGGGAGTTCCCCGAAGCACGGCTGACCCGCAACACGGAGAACATTGGCTTCGCGCGGGCCAACAACCAGGGAATCCGCGTCAGTCAGGGACGTTACGTTCTCCTGCTAAACTGCGACACGATCGTCCCCCTGCACGGGCTGTCCGAACTTGTCCGGTTTATGAACGAGCATCCAGATGCAGGAGCTTGCGGGCCACGTCTTGTGCGTTCGGATGGCACCCCCCAGCCCTATTGTTTTGGCGGAGATCCGACCCTGCGCTACCTCGTGGCACGCGGATTGAACCAGATCCTGTTCCATCGCTACCTGCACGACTGGGGCACGGACAGGATACAGAGGGTGGACTGGGTTTCCGGAGCCTGCCTGTTGCTTCGTCAGGAAGCGCTCAGCCTGACCGGCGCGCTGGACGAGAACATCTTCATGTATTTCGAGGACAACGACCTCTGTCTGCGCTTGCGCAAGCAGAGATGGGGGGTCTATCTCTGTCCTCAGGTGTCTGTGACACACTTGGGTGGACAGAGCCTGGGGCAGAACCCGTGGGCGCGCGAGGAATACTATCGCAGTCTCGACTACTTCTTTGCCAAGCACTACGCGGTCACCTCTCGCACGCTGATGCGCCCCGCGCTCAAGGTGTATAGGCTGCTGGTTGGCCGTTAACTAGCCATCTGTTCCACACCCGTGTACAATGCAATATAGATCACCCATTAGAGGTGCCTCTCATCTGGGCCCGACCGGCGTGATCTGGTATCCCTCGGTAATTGCGACCTGCTTTAGCCATGGGAGGCGATTGTGACGCTGCAGCAGAAAGTCATCGTCATCATGCCCACCTATAACGAAGCGAAAAACCTACCCTTGATGATCGAGGAGTTGTTGGCGCTGCCGCTCGAAGGGTACGAGCTGTCTGTCCTTGTCGTGGATGACAACTCGCCGGATGGCACCGGTCAGATCGCGGACGAGATCGCTCGGAACCGATCGGGGCGGGTACAGGTCATGCACCGCGCCGGCAAACAAGGTCTGGGCACGGCCTACGTAGCGGGTTACAAGCGGGCTCTGGCGCTGGACGCCGATATCGTGGTCCAGATGGACGCTGATTTCTCTCACTCCCCCTCGTACGTGCCCGGCCTGATTAAATTGCTCTCGACACACGACGTGGCCGTTGGCTCTCGCTACGTGTCCGGCGGCGGTCTCGACGAACGCTGGGGGCTCTCTCGACGCGTGCTCAGCAAGGGCGGGAACATGTACGCCCGCTTCATCACCGGGCTCGGACCACGCGACGTCACGGCGGGTTTCAAGGCCTTCCGCCGGACCTCGCTGGCTGCGCTCGACCTCGATCGCCTCAAGAGCGACGGCTATGCATTCCAGATCGAGGTCGCCTACGCCTGTCACAAGAAAGGCTTGCGCATCGCGGAGTTACCGATCACTTTCATGGATCGCACCTATGGCACGTCCAAGATGTCCCCGGCCATCGTGCTAGAAGCGATGTGGCGGACCTGGCAAATCAAGTGGCGGTACTGAGTCTCTCCCGCCCTATCCTTTCCAGACTCGCGCAGCACGGTGACGCGCGAGCCGTGGCATGCCTGTTGTTACTTCCCCTGGTCTTCCTGTGGGCCTCATTGTTTGGGGGCAAGGTCCTCCTACCCATCGATAACCTGTACTCCGCGCCTCCCTGGACCGCCGGAGCGGAGGCGATGGGAGTGGGGACTCCGCATAACCATCTTATCGGCGACATGATCTTTCAGAATTTTGGCTGGAAGAGCTTCGCGCGCGATTCGTTCGCACGTGGCGACGTCCCGTTGTGGAACCCCAACATCTTTGGCGGCATGCCGTTTCTGGCTGGCGGGCAGTCCGGCTCGATCTATCCTCCTGGCGTGGTGTTCTACATACTGCCGGTAGAGCAGGCCTACGGCTGGTTTACGGCCCTCCATCTCTTCCTGGCCGGTCTTTTCACTTACTTCTTGCTGCGCGTCATCGGCAGCAGACCGCTGGGAGCCCTCATCGCGGGGATCACTTTCGCCTATAGTGGCTTCCTGGTGGTCAGCTTCCTGTGGCCCATGATACTCAGCGCCGCCGTCTGGCTGCCCCTCTTTCTCGCGCTGATCGAGCTCACCGCTCGACGCGCCGAAGGGGCTGGTCGAGGCTGGCTGAGCCCATGGCTTCTCGTACCGGCGGGCGGGCTGACCGTCGGTCTACAACTCCTGGCCGGTCATCTGGAGATCAGCTTCTACTTCCTGTTCAGCGCGATGATCTTCGCCGTATGCCGCCTGGCGCTGCTTCTCTGGCGCACAAAACGCCCGCTCCAGGTCATACCAGTGGGATCGCTCTTGCTCGCGATGGTCGTCCTGGGAGCCGGAATTGCGCTGGTCCAGTTGTGGCCGTTCTACGATCTGATCAAGGAGAACTTCCGGTCGGGGCTGGTCAGCTATCAAGACGTGGTCGGCTGGGCTCTGCCGAAGTCACGGCTCATCACCTTCCTGGTGCCCGACTTTTTCGGCAACCCTGCGGTTCACGACTATCTGAGCCTGGTGGACGGGACGATCAAGTCGATCGCCGTCACTACGCCCAACGGCAGTCAGCAGGCCTTCATCGAAGTGAACCCAGCCCGCTTCAAGAACTACGTGGAGGGGGCCAGCTACGTGGGCGTGCTACCGCTCCTCCTGGCCGTGCTCGCCCTTTGGCGACGTAAGCCTCAGGCGTGGATCTTCGCTGGCTACGCGGCTCTCTGTCTACTGCTCGCCTTCGGAGCGCCGATCTACCGACTGTTCTGGGTCTTGCCAGGTATCGACCAACTGCACTCGACATTCCGCTGGATCTATCCCTATACTTTGTGCGTGGCCGTGCTGGCCGGCCTGGGGGCGGACGCGCTCGCCCGCGGTCTCGTGCCCCGCCGTGTCGCCACGGCGCTGGGAAGCCTGACCCTGGGCGCTGGCGCAATTCTTATGCTGGGGCTCGCGGGGAGTCGGGTGCTCTTCGAGCCCACGCTCTATTTAATCGACACGTTCTTCGCTCAGTTTCGGTCATTCGCCATGGCTTTCGGGGACGCCACGCTCTTCTACTCCTTCGAGACACGCAACCTGGCCGTCTTCGGAGCCATGCTGGCCCTGTCCGGCTTGCTCATCGTGGTCAGGCGCCCTATCCGTTGGTATGGCCTGCTAGCCGGCCTTGTGGTCGTTGATCTGTTCCTGTTCGGATTTGTGTTCAACTCCTCCGTCGATGAGAAGCTGCTGGGCTACGTTCCGGGCAGCGTAGCCTTCTTGCGCTCAGACCCGGAGCCCTATCGCGTGGTGAGCTTCGACCAGGGAGGGGCTCTTCAACCCAACACGGCCATGCTGGCCGGCATCCAGGACGTGCGCGGCTACGACACCGTGATTCCCAGACAGTACGTCGAGTACTGGTCACTGCTCGAGAAGCCCAGCGGGCTGCTCTATAGCCAGATCGATAGGCTCATGGACCCACGCTCCCTTCAATCGCCTTTGCTCGACCTCTTGAACGTCAAGTATGTGCTAACTACAGCGAGCATCGGTCTTCCCAACCTGGAGGAGGTCTACCGCGGCGAGATCAGCATTTATCGCAATACCCGCGTTCTGCCGCGCGCCTTTATGATAGACGATCCCGCCGGGGTCACGGTCGCACGGGACAAGGAGCAAGCCTTGGGACTCCTGTCAAAGCCAAGCTTCGATCCGCGCCGATCTCTCATCCTGGAAGGGGACGTTCCCTTCCGTTCCTGGGAGAAGCAGTTGGGACAACCTGCTCCAACCGTGGATCTGGAGTACCAGGGATCGAATCGCGTCATACTGCATACGTCGGCAGCGTCTGACGGGTACCTGGTGCTGAGCGACAGTTACTTCCCGGGCTGGAGAGCGTTGTTGGATGGGGCCGAGGCGCCGGTGCTGCGGGCGAACCGCATTTTCCGGGGCGTGTTCGTGCCGGCTGGCGACCACGAGGTACAGCTGCGCTACGATCCACTCAGCTTCCGGGTGGGCTCATACATCTCGCTCCTCTTCGCACTGGCGGCCGGTCTGTCGCTGGCCGTTGGGCTCCGCAAAGTTCTTCCGTGGGGCCGAGGAGAGACATCCACGATCCAGCGGATCATGAAGAACAGCCTGATGCCCATGGCGGCGCAACTACTAAACAAGGCCATGGATTTCGGCTTCGCCGTGTATATGGCCTGGCTGCTCGGGCCGGAAGGTGTGGGCAAGTATACCCTGGCCGTCGTCCTGATTGGGTACTTCTATATCTTCACCGACTTCGGGCTGGGGACCTTGCTCACCAGGGAGGTTGCCAAGGATCGTGCGGTGGCCCGCGGTCTCCTCGGCCACACCCTCGCCCTCCGGCTGTGGTTGGTGATCGCCTGCACGCCGATCTTACTGGCCGTCGTGGGCGTCTACCGTTGGCAGCTTGGCATGACGAATGATACGGCCCTAGCCGTGCTGCTTCTAGCGGCGTCGATGTTGCCCAGCGGCGCCAATAGTGCCCTGAGCGCCGCGTTCAACGGGTTTGAGAAGATGGAGTTCCCGGCCTTCGTCACCATCTTGACGAACGTGCTACGCGTGGGGTTAGGCGTGGCCGCTTTGGTGGCCGGTTATGGGATCGTTGGGCTAGCCGCGACCACTATTGTCGTGAACTTATCGACGACGATCACGCTCTACATTCTGGTTCGACGCGAGCTATTCACGCCGGGCTGGCGGCACAATCGCCGTGCCGAATGGTCGATGGTACGAACGGCCTTCCCGCTGATGATCAACAACTTCTTGAGCACCATCTTCTTCCGCATCGACGTCTTGCTTCTGAGTGTCCTTTCCGGGGCTGGCGCCAACGTGGCCATCGGCTGGTACTCCACGGCCTATAAGTTCATCGATGGGCTCAACTTCATTCCATCACTGTTCACGCTGGCTCTCTTCCCAGTGATGTCGCGCTATGCGGACTCGGCCCCGGATTCGCTACTCCGCACCTACCGAGTCGCTCTCAAAGTGCTCCTGATTATCGGTCTGCCGATAACCATCGGCACGACAGTCACCGCGGACAAGATCATCCTGTTAGTGTTCGGTCAGGAGTATGCGCCATCCGCGCTTGCATTGCAGGTGCTGATCTGGTTCCTGCCGTTCAGCTTTGTCAATAGTGTGACACAGTACGTCCTTATCGCAGTCAACCGGCAGCGCTTTCTGACGGGGGCTTTCGTGATCGGGGCCGCGTTCAACATCCTCGCAAACGCCATCGCCATTCCGCTGTTCGGCTATCTCGGTGCCGCGGTCGTCACGATCCTGTCTGAGATCGTGCTCATGGTCCCCTTCATGTACGCCGTGCACAAGCACGTGGGCGTCATCTCGCTGCCATCCCTCGCCGCCCGGCCAATCATCGCGGCGGCCGTCATGGGTGCGGCGGTCTGGTGGCTGCGTGCTGAGAGTCTCCCCATTCTTCTGCTCGCATCGGCTGTGGTCTACACGGCGGCCTTGCTTGCTGTTGGAATCCTGCGGGATGATGACATGGCCCTACTGGCCGAGCTCATGCCTCGCCGATGGAGGGTCCGCAGGCCAATCCCTCTCTCTGAATAGTCACCTCCCTCCCCCCACGAGTAGTACGGTTGCCCCATGACTCAATACCCATTGTGATCCCACCAACTTGACGATAGGATTGGAGAGACAAGCTATCATCTGAGCGCCGTCTGCGGCGAAAGCAAATGCGCGCGGGGCAGGGGCACCCACAAAGGCCACTGATCGGGGAATCCTATGTTCAGACGTTTCTTGCGACGATCGAGGCAGCAGCGCGGACAGAGCCTGGTCGAGTTCACTCTGGTTGTCCCCTTGTTGCTGCTATCGTTAGTTGGGATTAGCGATCTGGGGCGAGTGATGTACTACTACGTCGCTATCTCCAACGCCTCGGTGGAGGGCTCGCGGCAGGCTAGCAATCCCCTAAGCACCGACACGGATATTCGCAACGCGGTGCACGACGAAGCCTCGCCCCTGATCGAGATCGCCTTCGGCGATATCATGATCACGCCCACTCCGATCCGCACAGAGGGCCAGCCCGTCTCCGTGACGGTAGTCTATCGCTTTGCCGCCGTGACTCCGCTCGTCAACCGGATGTGGAGCGGAGGATCGCTGAACATCCAGAGCTCTACCACAATGATGGTGCAGTAGCGCTGTGTTGCTCGTGCCCTGACAGGCGAAAACGTGTGCACCCCCCCGAATCCGACCGATCGGTCCGATCGGACCGATCGGTCGGATTCGGGGGGTGCACATCAGTTCATCAGTCACAGGGCAATAGTTGAGAGGTAGGATGAGACCACCGACGTTACGATCAGGTGCATTAGGCGACCGATCAGCACGGCGCGCAAGAAGCGGTTGGGCTGGTATGGGGCAGGAGGGGCAGAACATCGTGGAATTCGCCTTGGTTGTGCCCCTGATCGTGCTGATGCTGGTGGGAATCGTGGAGTTTGGCCGCGGTATGAACGCGTTCGTCACGCTCAGCGAGGCCGCCCGAGAGGGGGCGCGAGCTGGCATCTATACCACCGCGACCGACGTCGCGATCCGCACCGCGGTGCGCAGCCAAACGGCCGCGACGCTGGGACAGATTCCGGACGCGGATATCGCGATCAGTCCAGGTGAGCCACGCACGTCCGGCGATCGGCTGTCCGTGACGGTCAACTATGATTTCGTGCCGGCCACGCCGATCTTCAGTACCATCCTGGGAGGGGGCGTGCTCAACTTGCGCGCACAGGCGAAGATGAAGGTGCAATAGGTCATGCGGATAGCCGCACGACTTCAGCGAGAGAGAGGGAAGCTATCAGAACGGCTTCGCGAGCAGCGGGGGCAGGCCATCGTGCTGTTGGCCGTGGCTCTTGTCTTCGTTCTGGGATTCCTGGCATTGACGCTCGACGTTGGTTATGCCTACGTGCAGCGACGGCTGGGACAAAACGCGGCAGACGCCGCCACAGCGGCCGCAGCCTATGTCATCGCCTCGAACACCCCGTGTTCGGGCACCTGCGCCGACGTAGATACGCGGGTTAGGAACGCCATCGACACCTACGCCCGTGCCAACTTCACTGGCGAACCCGATAGCCACCAGCCAGTCGATTGGTCTGGCGACCCTCCCGTCTACGTGGACTCCGGCGGACAGTATGCGGGGGTCGTCGGTGCGGGCTCCCTGCCCAGTACGGCAACTGGGGTGGTGATAACAACCACCAACACTATTGCTTCTTTCTTCGCCGCCGTCCTGGGACACAGCACGATTCCTGTACAGGCCACCGGGAGCGCGGTCATGGTTGGTGTCCAGATGTCTTCAGTCGCGGGACAGGGAGGTCTTATTCCTGTGGTGGTGCCCCAGTTGGATTTTCAAGAAAGTGGGCAAATCCTCTATGATCTGTGGGGCCCACACTACGGGCAGACCTACGGCGTAGGATCCCAGTACAAGGGGCTGGCGGATTACAGCGACGCCAGCGGGCCGGGATACGTGCCAAGCCCGACCTGCAATGATGGCAGCCAAACGTGTGTGGGGCAATGGGCCCTATATGGCTTCGACGGTGTCATCGGCCTGGGCGACAATGTTGCGCTGATCAACGGCAACAAGACCGGCTGGGTCACCTCTGGCTTCCAAGCCTTCTGCAGTCGGCAGGGCACCTCTGATGCTGGCGGGGCATATGGCATCTTCAAGGTGCCGATCTACGACAGCTTCAATGATCCATACGTCCACGTGGCAGGATTCGGGGCGTTCAAGGTGTACTGCAATGATATTGGCAACAGCATGTGGGGCAAGTTTGTTTCGTACGTGGCGCCGAACGGGTCCATAGACTTTGGGGCAAATCTTACGTTGCCCGGACCCCGGGTCATGAGGTACGTCCAGCCGTTTACCGGCGTCTCAGCGGGAGGACAGTCCACCGCAACGAGGACGCCCACCACGGCTCTCACTCCAACCCGAACGTCCACGCCGCCCGGCGCCACCGCGACAGCCACTGGCACACCTATCGGAGTCGGTCCGACTTCGACATCGACGGCCACACCCGCCGGATCGACACCCACGCCGACTCGAACGTCGACCGCCACGGTGCCCGCGACTGCCACGACAACCGCGACTGCCACCGCGACCGTGACTGCCACGGCAACACGCACCGCGACTACTGCACCGATGTTAACGCCCACACCTCATACCATCACCGTGAATGGGTGGAACGCCGCGCATGAAGTCGTTAGTAGGAGCACGACAACCTTCACCTGCGGCGCGGGTACCGCTACGGTTGGCCCGATCAACTGGAGCTCTCATGCTTCGACCACGCTCTACTTCGTGATCTGGTCTACCAACCAGGCGGCCCCGTCGAGTGGACAGGTGACACATCAGGTTGCCACGGGCAACGGTTTCACCCAGACTCTACCTGGAGCGGGTACCTATACGGTCTATGCCTACGATTCAGGTAACAACTCCAACAAAGATGCGACCATCTCCTCCTTTGCGGTGAGATGCCAGTAGTTGAAGGGAGTATGGTGGAGGCCGCCATGCGGTTGCTTAATCGAGTTCTGGTCGTGATTCTGGGAGGGCGCCTCCTGGGAGCGCGGGCGTCTCGCCCGCGCGAAACTCGCGCGGGCCAGACGCCCGCGCTCCCAGGGCCGGCCGCGGTCTGCGAGCACGTATGGTTTGGTCGGCTTCTGCGACAATCGACGAGACCGGTCCAACACCTCCGCCAGCAGCCAGGGCAGGCCATTGTAATGGTCGCCTTGTCCATGGTCTTCATCGCTGGATTTTTGGCCCTAACCCTGGATGCCGGGTACGCGTACTCCCAGCGGCGGAAGATGCAGAACGCGGCCGACGCGGCAGCGCAGGCGGCAGCGCGCTTACTGGCGCTCAACTCGGCTTGCTACGGAACACCATGCCCGCCATACAGCGACGGCGACATAACAGACGCCATCACGTCCTACGTCTCTCAGAATCAGGGCTCTGTAGATTTCACAAACGATCCGCCTGTGTATGTCGATTCGAGTGGGCACCTACTGACCGCGGTCGGAACAGGAACGATACCTTCGGCCGCGGCGGGGACCGTGATCACAACCACATCTACCTTCCCCTCCTTTTTCGCGGCTGTCCTGAGTCATACCAATCTGTCGGTCCAAGGACGCTCCAGCGCTCTGTTGGCTGTATCACAGATGCAATCGGTAACCAGACCGCGGGATCTGGTGCCGTTGGTGGTGCCCTTACAGGATTTTCTTGCTAACCAGACGGCGGAATGGAATCTCTGGGGTCCACAATACGGGCAGGGCTACAACTTGCCCGCCAACTACAAGGCGCTGGTGAATCTGAACCTGGGCAGCGGGCCTGGGTACACGCCAGGGGTGTCCTGCCCTAACGTCAATGCGTGCCTGGAGCAGTGGTCCCAGTTCGGCTTCGACGGTACCGTCGGAAACGACAACATCATCCCCATAGTAAACGGCGATAGAAGCCTGATAACCGACGAGCTAATAGTCTACTGCCAGAGCCAGCTTCGAAGTGATGCGGGCGGCAGCTACGGTCTGTTCAAAATGGGGATCTTCAATAGCTTTGACCCGGCGAGCGGCAATGTCCACATCTCGGGCTTCGCCCAGTTCAAGGTGTATTGCAGTACCATCGGCAACAGCATGTCCGGGCGATTCGAGTCGTACATCGCTCCTGGGAGCCGGATCGTCGAGGGGGGGGACGTCAGTGTGCCCGGCCCCAGAGTGGTCGTGTTTGTCGACCCGTTCAGCGGGTTGCCCGGCGGTCCGCTATTGACCGCGACGGCCACACCGCCTGGCGGCGCACCCACGGCGACACGCACGGCCACGCCCACCACAACGTCAACTAGCGTGCCGACCGGCACGCCGATCAGCACGAGCACCCCAACAGCCACTCCAGTCAGCGGGACTCCAACGGCGACGCCATCCGGGCCGACGGCAACCCCCACGATCACGAACACGCCGGGTCCGACCGCCACGGCGACACCACGGGCGTACACGGTTGTGTGGTGGGGGGACGCTCAGTACTCGACGGTCAGCAGAGGTGCGACCAACTTTGCCTGCGCAGCAGGTAACGCCACGGCCGGACCGATAAACTGGACATCCCATTCTCCCACGTCGCTGTATTTCGTGATCTGGCCGGCCGATCAGCCTGCCCCGACCAGTAGCGAAGTAACGCATCTTGTCGACTCGGGCGAGAGCTTCGGTCAGTTCTTGCCCAGCGCCGGCACCTACACGGTCTACGCCTACGACGCCGGCACCAACTCGAACAAGAACGCGACGATCTCGGCCTTCACGGTGACTTGCAGGTAGCCTATTCTCTGATGGTTTCGTCACCCCCAGCCACAACGACCATGTCGCGGTTGTCCTCCACCGCGCTCCTGTCCAGATGTGTGCTCGCACATTGTGGGAAGGTGTGGATCTTGTGGTAACATTCCTCTTGAAGGACCGTTTGAAGGACCGTGAGCAGAACCGACGACAATAGGAGCCCTACTAGATGGCGATGAAGCCCTCGAGTCATAGGATGTCGACCCTAACAGCCGAAGAGACCTTCGGACTTCAGCATGAGAGCGCAGGGCGCATTGACCGCCTGCGACTTGATTCCGGCGCCTGGATCAGCACAAATCGCGACTTCGTTCTCCTGCTGATCCTCTTCTTCACCTTTCGCCTGATGTCGCTGGCCTTTACCAGTCAGGAGGGATATCTATCCGACAGTAGAGCTCACGACTTCTGGTTCTACCGAGATTTCGCCGAGCTGTCACTGCACGGGTACTACCCTTTTGTGCAGTATTGGTTGGAGTACCCGCCGCTCTTCGCGTGGGTCGTCATCGGTATCTACAACTTATCGCTTCTTATACCGGCCTTTCGAGATTCACTGTTTCCGTTCTACTTCGCCCTGGGCGGATTTCTGCTTCTGGCGGAGACCGGTAGCTTTGTCCTGATCTACTTGATCGCCTCACGCTTGCACGGTCCAACTGGGGGCATGCGCGTAGCCTACATGTACGCCGGGCTATTCCTCCCCGTGTATGTCCTGGTCGGATGGTTTGATAGCTTGCCACTCTTCTTCATGCTCCTTGCCCTGTACGCCCTCATCCGCGAGCGTCCAGTGCTCAGCGCGGCCGCGGTCGGGATCGGCTTCATGACTAAGATCATTCCTGGGATACTGGTCGTCGTAGCGGTTCGGTCGTTCGCGAGATGGCGCTATCGTCTGCTTTACCCTCTGGTTGCTGCCACTACGGCCGGGTTGATTGCACTGCCGTTTATCTTCCTGAACGCGCGGATGCTGTGGGCCAGCTTTCACGCCACCATGGCTCGATCCTCGTGGGAAACGATCTGGGCCGTCCTGGAGAACTACTACGAGTTCGGTGCGGTCGCTCCTCTCGCGGAGCGTTTCTGGCCAGAAAGTGCCGAGTGGCAAAGTCACCCACCCACGCTGCCATGGTTCTGGATCAACCTGGCTTTTGCCATTAGCTTCCTGATCATCTATGCCCTACGCCTGAACTGGCGTGGTCCCAAGGCCTTAGTGGCATCCACGGCCTTTGCCGTCAGTTTCCTATTCATCGCGTCGAAGGGTTACAGCCCGCAGTTCGTGGTGTACTGGCTGCCATTCGTCTTTTTCTTGCTGCCAAGCGCGTGGGGATTGGTCCTGGCCCTTATCTACAGCGCGGCCAATCTGCTGGAGTATCCGGTGTACGCTCTCGTCTTCCCCGAGGAGCACTGGGTCCTCTGGCTGACCACCATCGTGCGCACGACGCTGTTCGTCGTCCTGGCCGTCGAGGCGCTTGGTCAGCTCTCCGATCCACTGGACGCTCTGCTGACGCGGATCAAGCGAAGGGCGCTCCGTCCTGCCACCATCGGGCTCGTCCTGGTCCTCGTGATCACAGGAGGCGCGCTGGCGCAGAGGTTTTTCGAGCGGAGCGAGTTCTTCCTACTTAGCCACTTCATCAAACCGATCTCCGCGCCAGGGCAGGCCACGGTCGTATCGACCAGAGAGCTGTTCTACTACGTGCACCCTTATCTGCGCGGGTTCAGCGACTTCTACGTTGTCGACGACGATTGGGCCTCGCGGCAGGACGAAGTGGTAGATCAATTGGAGCAGTTTCTGCGCGATCGTCCCCAGGTCTGGCTGGTGATGGAGCCATATCGCCCGGATGATGGTCGAAACGGGTTCCTTCAACAGTTGTTGCGAAGACAGGGCACAGAATCTACCAATAGGCTTTTCGATCGCTTTCAATTGGTAGGATTCGTCCCGCCCGAGAAAGCTATACCACTAGGGAAAGCGTGGAAAACCATCGGCGCGGATTTCGCGGACCAATTGCGGCTCGAAAGCTATCAGGCGAGCGCCGATTCGGTGATGCCCGGTCAGCCCATCCGTCTAGCCCTCCGATGGCGTGCTTTGCAGCAGATGCCACAGGACTACACCGTGTTCGTCCATCTGCGCAACCAGGCCTACAGCATCTGGGGGCAGCAGGATAAGCTTCTGACCAACGTGGCAACGCCCACATCCAAGTGGAAGTCGGGCGACACGGTCGACGACATCTACGACCTGCTGGTGCTTCCAGGAACACCGCCCGGCCGTTATCAGCTCTCGGTGGGAGTCTACGTGCTGAAGACCGGCAAGCGCCTGCCCGTGGCCGCCGGACCGAAGGATGGACCGGACTGGGTCACCTTTCAAGACATCACTATCGAGAAGGGACCGTACGTGGGCGAGCTGCGCTTCCAGCATCAACGAGCGCTCAACTTCGACAACAGAATTCGATTGCTGGGATACGAGGTGAATCAGTGGCTGATGCCCGGTGAGACCGTGAACGCAACCCTGTTTTGGCGTTCGTCGCAGCGCATTCCCGAAGATTACGTCATCTCTATGCAACTCCTCGACCGGGACAAGCGGGTAATCACTAGCGTGGAAGGGCAGCCAGCGGACGGGACGTATCCGACCAGCCGTTGGTCCAGAGGGGAGATCGTCCGGGATCAGTATCATCTTCTGGTGGGAAACGACACGCCCCCGGGCGATTACCAGGTGATCTTCCGCGTCCTGGATGGTCCGGATGGCAGCCCGCTCGGGCTAATAGGCAATACGACAGCGCAGTTCGACGGCTGGGCATCGATGGGCTGGGTGCGCATCCTGGATCGGTCAGAATCCGAGACGACCACACGCTAGCTCTCGGGTCCTCGTCGGCTGGCATTTCCCCACTTCTTCCGGTATAGTGTTGCCGCCTACTTTCACCACTGCAACGGAGGAGCGTGTGCCCAAGAACCAGCGGAACATGCAGATCCGCGACGCCGTGGTGGTCTCAGCTTTACTGTTGCTGGCATTCGGGCTACGCGTCTACCGTCTTGATGGGCAAAGCCTGTGGCACGACGAAGGGTTGAGCCTCGATTTGGCCTCCCAAAGCGTGCGGACCCTGCTCTCCACCGGCTCGTCGCTGGATCATCCCCCGCTGTATTTCCTGATCTTGCACTTCTGGCTCAGGCTAGTCGGGAGCAGCGATTTCTCTATCCGGGCCCTCTCGTTATTTATGAGTCTACCCGTGGTTCCCCTCCTGTACATCCTGGCGCGACGATGGACCGGTCGCTGGGCCGCGACCGCCACCGCGCTGCTGGCCGCGGTCTCTCCGCTGTATCTCTACTATGCACAGGAGGCGCGCATGTACGCGCTGGCCACCACGCTCACTATGGGCGCGACGGTTATCCTCCTGTCCAAGCCGACCTCATCTTGGAAAGAGCGCTGGCTGCGGTGGCTTGCCTATGGGCTGTGCGCGGCGGGCGCACTGCTCAGCCATTACACGGCCGCGCTGGTCCTGGGCGTCCATTTCGCCTATGTCGCGGCAGGAGCCGTGCGGTCGCGACGAGAGTGGAATACCCTCTCCTTCCCGACAACTCACCTGCGCGGCTGGCTAGCAGTCGAGGCCGTGCTGATGGTCGGAGGCGGACTGTGGCTCGCGCTCACCAACGCCTCCTCGTCGATCTATCCCCGCTCCGCCAGCGGCAGCTCGCTCCCCGAAATCGCCAGATCGACCCTGGTCTCTTACATCTCGGGACACGGGCTGGAGCCAATCGTGGACCACGTGCGTCCGACTGCGTTGAATCTGGACGCCGCCAACTGGGCGGCCGTGGGGAGTATCGCTCTCGCGGCGCTCGGTCTTATCGCCATCCTGCGCACCAACATCCGCTATGCCGGTTTCCTGCTGGCATACGTCTTGCTGCCAGTGGTGGGAATCTACGTGCTAGCGGCGGGGCGACACGATTTCACTCCCCGCTACCTGATGGTGTCCAGTCCGGCGTATATGCTGCTCCTGGGAGCGACGCTGGCCTTCGGGAAACGTACACGGGTTCTTGCGTGCGTGCTGCTGGCACCTTTGCTCGGCATCGCCGCCTGGTCCATGGTCAACTACTACACGGATGCAGCCTATCAGCGAGATGACTTTCGAGCTCTGACGCGTTACATCCTGGACCAGAGCTTTCCGGGCGACCTGGTAGTCCTGAACGCGGGCTATACATATCCCGTTGTGACACACTACCTGGGCTACGTGGGACAGAGCATGCCCTGGGTTGGGCTGCCGGTGGGACTTCCGCCGGACCAGGCCGCCACAGAACGACAACTGGAAGAGGTCGCGGCCCGATACCATCGAGCCTGGCTCGTCTTGTGGCAGGACTACTACACCGACCCAACCGGAATCGTGAAAGGATGGCTCGAAAAGAACGGGTGGCAGCGTGACGCACATAGCTTCCCCGGTTTGAGCTTGTATATGTACACTCTCGACAAACCTGTGCTCTCCGCTCCACCGGCACCTCAACACGCCCTATCGGCCGACCTTGGGCAGACTGTAGAGCTGCTGGGCTACGACCTGGACGAGAGTGCGATGGCAACGCAAGGGCGGCTACGCGCCACCCTGTACTGGCGCGCCCTGACCGCTCCGAAAGCGAGCTTAAACGTCTTCGTTCATCTGGTGAACGGCGAATATCGACCGGTCGGCGCGACCGATCATCGACCGGCCGGCGATCGGCTGCCGACCGATGTCTGGGAGCCAGGAATGCTGGTCAGAGACGAGTACGAGCTGCAAGTGGCCGCGGGGACCGCTCCCGGCGATTACCGGTTGATAGTAGGAATGTACGATCCTACCAACTGGCAGTACCTGAAAGTCAATGGAACCGAGCACACCAGCCTGACGCTTCAGACCGTCAAAGTGGACGGTAGGTAATGTACCAATGCCGGATGTCTTCGCCCAACTCGGAGTGCTCCTGACCGTGGCATGGGCCGCCGCAGCTCTGGCGGTCGTACTGCGCGTTCGGCTCCCATCCGTTCCTGCTCGAGCGGCAGACGCGGTCTTCCACTTGGCGGCCATTGGCTACTGCATCATGCTCGCCACACTGGCTATCATGCGGCACGATAGCCTGCACAGCCACGCCTTCGACCTGGGCATCTTCGACCAGATCCTCTGGAACTCCGCCCGCGGCCACGTGATGGAGGCGTCCCTGATCTGGGATAAGGCAACCTTTCTTGGCAACCACATCTCACCAACTTTGCTGCTCTTCGTCCCGGCTTACTGGCTGGTCTCCGATCCACGCGTCCTCCTGATAGGCCAGGCCATCGCCCTGACGTCGGGCGCATTGCCGATCTACTGGTACGCTCGACGCGAATCGAGCAATCGGAGTTTGGCGCTCGTTCTCGCTCTCAGCTACTTCACGTATCCAGCGACCCTGTACGTCAATCTGTTCGATTTCCATGAGTTCGCCCTCGCCGTGCCTTTCATGTCCTTCTCCATCTACTTCATGCTCACAGGACGCTTTCTTGCCTTCGCGGTTTGTGCGCTACTCCTGCTGGCGACAAAAGAGGATCTGGGCGTCCTCGTCTCAATGTTGGGGCTGCGCGCGCTCTTGTTCCACCGGCAGTGGCTGGTGGGGCTGCCGCTCGCCATCGGCGGTGTGGTGTGGACGGCCCTGGCGATCTCGACGCTCATTCCAGCCAAGAATCCATCCGGCATCTATCCCTTTGAAGCATTGTATGCGTATCTAGGGGCCAGCCAACTAGACATCCTGGTGAATCTGATCACGCATCCCATGCGCTCTCTGCAAATCATCTTCGAGATGCCGAAGATCGAATACGTGCTGCGCCTGCTCGTCCCGCTGGGTTTGCTTCCGCTGGCAGGACTCACCATGTGGCCCCTGGCACTGCCGACACTGGCGTATCTGCTGCTTAGCGCCGATCCCGGTCGGTACTCCATCACGACGCAGTACAGCGCCCCATTGGTACCGCTCTTCTTCTTCGCCGCCGTGGAGGGATGCAGGCGAATCATCCAACGCGATTTCGTGGCACAACGGGCCGTCACTCTCTCCTCGCTCGGAGATCAGCCTCACCCATCCACCGCTCGCCGTGTGAGGCTAATCACTCGCGTGGACAACCGCAGAACCCTAACCGCCGGAATAGCCGCTATCATCGCCATTAGCGCCCTGGGCAGCTACGTGTTGCACGGACCAGGTCTCTTCGCCCAGGGCTTCGACCCCAAAGAGTTCCAACTGACCGACCACGCTCGCACCGGACTGCAGCTCATGAAGGAGATCCCCGCCGACGCCAGTGTGATCGCCCAGGGCGATCTCGTTCCACAGCTATCCGGTCGTCGCGTCATCTATATGTGGCCATGGATCGGAGAGCTATCGACGATCGACTACATCCTGTTGGATCAGCAGGGCAACAAGTATCCGCTGGATGATCCAGAGGAGAACTACTTCCGGTCTGTCGAGGAGATGCGAGCTAACACCGACTTCGTGGTCGAGCGCGAAGAAGATGGCTACCTTCTCTTGCGGAACATCCAGACATCCAAACCCGCGAAGTAGAGTCCAACTTCGGCGGCATCAGTCGGTTGGTCGGCATCGACTTGGCGACCATGAACCGCACGCCCATTCTGAACGATCAAAGCGCTCGAATGGATACTCGCGTCAAGATCGAGGGTGTGGAGCTTGCATTTTGAGCGTCTTCCTTTTCACGAGCCGTCAGCAAATCGATGGGGCAAGGGCATCGTCCGAAACATGTTGACCGGTCGCGCCTATGAGGATATAATCAGTCCGTGTATGGTTCCCTGACGCAGTCGACCCGTTGGTTTTCAGGAACGCGGCTCGCAATCGTGTTGGCGCGTGGAAAGGGACAGCTAGCAACATGTCGGAACCAGAGCAGCCGCCCTCTGAACACACATATAGAGGGCGGCTTTCTTTGTGTATCAGGCTGAGCTAGTGATCTATCACATGGCGTCAGGGTGTTCTGAAAGCCGGTTCTTTGTCATTCTGAGAGCCGCAGCGCGAAGAATCCGCACCCCACGACCCGCGTGCTGTACGGGGTCCGGATCTTTCGACCTGCTCGCCTCACAGTAATGGCGAGGGGTGCGGGTGTGGATAACTGCCCGCGCTACAGGGTGAGGTGACGGTTGATCGACCAATTGCATGAGGCCTGCGGTATCTTTGGCATTTACGCGCCCGGAGTAGACGTGGCGCGCACTACCTTCTTTGGGCTGTTCGCCCTGCAACATCGCGGGCAAGAGAGCGCGGGCATCGCCGTGGCGGGGGACGGAGTGCGCGTGCACAAGGGCATGGGACTGGTGTCCCAAGTTTTCACAGAAGACTCGCTGGCCGGACTACGTGGGATCAGCGCGATTGGACACAACCGCTATTCCACGACAGGCTCCTCACGCTACGCCAACGCCCAACCGATCCTGACAGAAAGCCACCTGGGCCGCTTCGCCCTGGCCCACAATGGCAATATCTTCAACGCCGGCTACCTGCGCAACCGGCTTTCGGGCAACGGCTGCGAGTTCAGCTCCACTAGCGATTCAGAGGTCATCGCTCTGCTGATCGCGGCCTCCTACGGCCACGATTGGGTGAGCAAGATCCAGCATACTATGCCGCAACTGGCCGGGGCGTACAGCCTGGTTCTCTTAACCGATCGAGAGTTGATCGGTGTGCGCGACCCGTTAGGCGTGCGCCCCCTGTGCATTGGCCGTCACGAGGCCGGTTGGGTGCTGGCTTCGGAGAGCTGCGCCCTGGATACTATCGGCGCGCATCTGGTGCGCGAGGTGGAGCCCGGCGAGATCGTTATCATCGACGAGAATGGTCTGCACAGCGTCCTTGGTCAACAAAGCGAGCGTAAGGCTCTCTGTATCTTCGAGTACATTTACTTCGCACGACCGGACAGCCAGATCAACGGACGTCTGCTCTACGAGACGCGAGAAGCCATGGGTGCGGCGCTGGCTAGAGAGTACCCGGTGCCTGCGGATATCGTGATGGATATTCCCGACTCGGCCACCGCGGCCGGGATTGGCTATGCCCGGCAATCGGGCGTGCCGTTCAGCACCGGTCTGATCAAGAACCGCTACATCGGTCGCACCTTCATCCAGCCGGACCAGCGTATCCGAAAGATGGGGGTCGAGCTAAAGTTCAATCCGTTGCCGGGCGTCCTATCGGGCAAGCGCGTCGTGGTGGTAGACGATAGCATCGTGCGCGGCACGACGACCTTGCCGGTGATCAACCTGCTGCGCAAGGCTGGGGTCAAAGAGGTTCACCTGCGCATCTGCGCTCCTCCGATCACGCATCCCTGCTATTTCGGCGTGGATATGGCCACGCGGGCCGAGCTTATCGCCGCGCGCCACAGCGTCGAGGAGATCGCTCGGCACGTGGGTGCCGACAGCCTGGGCTACCTCAGCCTGGAGGGCCTAATACAAAGCGTCTCCTTGCCCCAGGAGGTGTTCTGTCTGGCCTGCTTCACGGGGCAGTATCCGATTCCGGTCCAGCTAGAGATGGACAAGTTGGCCTTTGAGCATGTGTAGAGGATGGACGTTGTGACCGTCGAACAGTTCCCCATCGGCGTCCTGATCTCCGGACGCGGCTCGAACCTGCAGGCGATCCTTGACGCGACGGAACGGGGCGAGGTAGCCGCGCGCGTGGTGGCGGTCATCAGCAATCGCGAGGACGCTTTCGGCCTGGAGCGTGCGCGTTGCCGCGGCATCCCGGCGGTAACTTTCCCGCGACGCGACTATGCCACACGCCAGGAGCAGCAGGCCGCCATGGCCGCCGAGCTACAGCGCCGTGGGGTACGGCTCGTGGTTCTGGCAGGATTCGATCAGGTCGTTGGAACCGCTCTCCTGCGGTCGTTCCCCAACGCCATCATCAACGTCCATCCTTCCCTTCTGCCAGCCTTCGGGGGTGGGCTGCATGCGCAGCGTGAGGCGCTGGATCACGGCGTGAAAGTCAGCGGCTGCACCGTGCATTTCGTCAGCCAGGACGTCGACGCTGGACCCATCATTCTGCAGGCGGCCGTGGAGGTTCGCGACGACGATACGGAGGAGAGCCTCTCCAACCGCATCCTCGCCCGGGAGCATCGGCTGTTGCCCAGGGCCGTCGACCTGATCGCGCGGAACCGAGTGCGCGTGGAGGGTCGGCGCGTCTTGATTGCACCCAACCAAGACTGAAAGAACATAATGTATAATAGCCGTCGATATGACAGCACAAGGCTTGACACGCGACCATGGAGGTTTGAATGCGAGCCATCATCAGCGTATCCGACAAGACGGGTCTCATCGACCTGGCCAGCGGACTGGCCAATGAGGGATGGGAGATATTCTCCACGGGCGGCACGAAGAAGGCCCTGGTCGACGCCGGGGTAGCCGTCCACAGCGTCAGCGACGTGACCGGGTTTCCCGAGATCCTCGAGGGGCGCGTGAAGACGCTACATCCCCACATTCACGGGGGCATCCTGGCCAAAAAGGACGATGCCGAACATGTCCGCCAACTGGCGGAGCACGGCATCGAAGCCATCGATCTGGTGGTAGTCAACCTTTATCCCTTCGCTCAGACCGTAGCCAGGCCCGACGCGACCCTGAGCGACGCGCTGGAGAACATCGACATCGGCGGACCAACCATGATTCGGGCGGCCGCCAAGAACTTCCCCTCGGTCCTGATCGTGGTCGATCCGGCCGACTACCCCGAGGTTCTGCGCCGCATCACAGAGGGCAGCGTGGATCTCGAGATGCGCAAGATACTGGCGCAGAAGGCGTTTCAGCACACGGCGACCTACGATACTGCCATCGCTCACTACCTGCGGCCCGCGCAGCAGTTGTTCCCGCCTGAGCTAACCTTAGCCATGTCCAAAGTGACGGACCTGCGCTACGGTGAGAACCCGCATCAGTCCGCTGCGTTTTACCGTGAGAAGGGACGACCGGTCACAGGATTGAGCGTGGCCGCCGCGACCCAACTGCACGGCAAGGAACTGTCGTACAATAACATTCTGGATCTGGACGCCGCCATCGGCATCGTGAACGACTTCGGCGCACCCACGGTGGTTGTGGTCAAGCACCACAACCCCTGCGGACTGGCCAGCAACGCCGACCTGACCGAAGCGTACCGACGCGCACTGGCCGGCGATCCCATCTCAGCTTTCGGCGGCATCGTGGGATTCAACCGCGTAGTCGATGCTGTGACGGCCGAAGAGATCGCCCGCACCCACTACGACGTGCTGATCGCGCCGGGTTACGAAGAGGCCGCTCTGGAGCGGCTGAAGCGCAAGCGCGACATGCGCATTCTGGCCGTGGGCGATGGCGTGACCGTGCAAGAGCCGAACGAGTCCACACCGCGGCTGGAGGTCCGTCAGGTCTCCGGTGGGTACCTCATCCAAACCCGCGACGAGATCTCGGACGACGACATTCAACTCCAGCCCGTGACCGCGCGGCGGCCCACGCTCGAGGAGATCACCGACCTGATCTTCGCCTGGCGGTCTGTGAAGCACGTGAAATCCAACGCCATCGTGCTGGTCAAAGAGGGCGCCCTGGTCGGCGTAGGAGCCGGTCAGCCCAACCGTGCGCTGAGCGTCGAGATCGCCGCCAAGCAGGCCAAAGATCGTGCCGTCGGCTCGGTCCTGGCCTCGGATGCCTTCTTCCCGTTCCCGGACGGCGTAGAGCTAGCCGCCCGAGCCGGCGTCACCGCCATCATCCAACCCGGCGGCTCCCTCCGCGACGAAGAAGTCATCCGCATCGCCAACCGCAATCGCCTGGCCATGGTCTTTACGAGCAGGCGGCATTTTAAGCACTGAGTGTGTCGTTCCGCAAATGAAGTATCCTGTCGGACAAGACCGCCGCGGTCGCCTCAGGCGACCGCGGCGGTCTCCGGCGGTCCACTTGCGTCGTCTCCGCAGTAGGGCGCTGACTCAAGGAGCGACACACCAAGCCTGAGACCAAACTAATCCTTTTCGCAAACCGGGGCGGACCGTCGAGTCCGCCCTTCGTGTTCTCAGAGACAATTGGCTACCGGACTACCAACCGCTATTGACGTTCCCCGGCAGCGACAGTACACTGCAGCCATCAGAACAACCTGGCGAGCTGATATCTTGTATTGTGCGCCCGCCCGATCCTGTTGGTCAGGTTCGCGCCCAGTGGTCAAGGTCCATCCTTCCGCTGGGACGAAGGGCGGCGCTTCCTACTACAAGTATGCTAGCAGTCTGGTGTTCGAGAACGCCAAGGAAGTCCTGACTGAGGCAACGGTAATTATCGACGGGAGCGGCAGCAGGGAGTTCCCGCGGCAACTACAGTCCTATTTGAAGCGGCGCATCAACGATCCAGGACAGCGCGCTATCCGCAAAGTCAAGTTGCAGGACTCGTCCCGCAACAACCTGGTTCAGTTGGTGGATATGGTGGCATGAGCGATCCATCGCAGCTTCGGCTGGAAACAGGATGCCGACCTATACCGTCCTATCGTGAGTCACCGTGAGATGCGGGTACAATTCTGGCCCAAATGAGTCGACCTGCCCCCTAGCCCTTCCGCAGAAGGACACGCACACCGTACGGTGACAATTCGGGAGGCAGGTCATTTCCACCTCATATGATAGCCAACTTGTTTACAGTTGTCAACGGTCAGGCCGGCGCATATCCGGTCGAGAACTCCTGAAGGCAAAGCAAGAAGTCGCAGTTATCCGCCTACCGTACTTGCGACACGTAGTCCAGCCCATACTCGGAGATGCCTTCAGGATGCTCGTTATCGTACCGTGCGATGGCTCTTGCGATCAAGCTGAATTGGTCACCGGGCATGGTGTACGGGACGATCAGGACGCCGGCGTGAGGTCGCTCCTGCTCCAAGAACTTGACGGTCAGCGCCACAAAGTGGTCCCGATTGCGGGTCACCAGACAACGGCCCTCGTTCGCGGCGAATGCCAAGTGAACGTCGTCGCCCGAGCCGACGTTTCCGCTCTCATGGGCCGTGATGATATCGACTCCCATTCCCCTGGCGATCTCCGCTATCTTTCCCGAAAGGTCCTCATCGAGATAGAAGCGCACGCCTATCTCCTTTTCGGTGACATGAACGGATAGCGCTTCCAGACCGCTTCAGCAGTCCATTGTTCGTCTCTCCGGATGCGCTCCTCTATTTCTTCAGGATAGGCTTCAGCATAGGCCAGGGCTGACCTGAGTTGGGTGTCGGATAGCCAGTCGAAGGCTGCTTTCAGCCGATCCCAGGAGTTTTCCATGGACCGATATGCTTGAACTACCTCGAAGACCTCGAGACCGGTTCCGGCGACGCGTGCCACACGACCGCCGGAAGGGCTGTCGGCGAACACCACACCCGGAATGCGCCGCATCTTGATTCCCTCCAGCAGCAGCTCGTTGGCGACGCTCGAAAAATCGCGCCTGGCCAGATGCGCTTCTTCTTCTAGGGGGAGCCTGACTTCATCGGGCATTCGGATCGTTTTCGGCACTGCAACCATCACTCGTACCTCCGCTAATGCGCTGTCATACATAGCATATATGTCTTATGGGTCCGTGTCAACACGAACGGAACTGTCGAATAGTCATGCGGGGTGATCCTTCGCTGCGGCTTAATACTACAACCGTACTTTGTCATTCTGAGCGCCGCAGCGCGAAGAATCCGTATCCCCAGGGCGCGGATTCTTCGGCGCCTGCCCTGAGCCGAGCCGAAGGGTGCGCGCCTCAGAATGACCAACGCAGGCGGTGCTCAAGATGAGAAGTTCGATGAACTACGGTTGTAGTATTAAGGATGACATAATGTTCTTTCGCGGCAGTTCCCTCGTGATTGGCCAGACCGAGTCGGTTTCGGAAACTGACTCGGTCTATTGGTCGCGATCGTGAGCTCCCTGATGGGAGAGAGCACAAGAGAAGCTTCGGTCGGGTTGAACGCTCAGAACCGTGGTGGTCAACTACGAGGTCGTCCCCACTCCCCCCTGGCGGACACGGCGGTCCGCCCCTACGTGGGCTTGGACGAGTGTTTGGACCGTACGAGATGCTGCAATCTCAGTTGCTTGTTCGCAGATCCTTGAGGTTGAGCTCCAACGTTCGCGTGCCGTTCCATTCGTTGGGTTGGAGGGTGTAGACGACGTCCAGCTTGCCGGTGATCTCTGATTGGCGGTCGCCCATGTTGAAGCCGATGGCGGCGATATCCTGGGCGCCGTCCGCCAGGCGTAGCTTGAGATGACCCTGCCCCACGATTCTGCTGTCCACGACGCGCAGACCTCTGGTCAGGAAGAGCGGCACGGGGTTGGCCGCTCCGAAGGGGGCGAGCTGGGAGATGACCTGATGGAGGCTCAGGCTCAAGGTCGAGAGGGGCACCTCGGCGTCGATGTCGAGAACGGTCTCAGGATGCTGATCGCCCATCTCACTGGCTGCTACCTCCTCCAGGCGGTGGTACAGCGCGATCAGCTTGGGCGTGGGCGCCAGGAAACCGGCGGCTTGTGGATGTCCTCCGAAGCGTTTGAGCAGATCGCCACAGGACTGCAGCGCCTTCACCACGTTCAGGGTGCCGGGACTGCGGACGCTGCCCACGCTATCCTCGTCACCGAGAGCGACCACGACGGCGGGACGCCCGTATTCGTCGGCCAGCCTGCCCGCTATGAGGCCAATAATCCCGGGCTGATAGTCTCGGGAACTCGACATAAGGATGCGCGCACCGCGCGGGAGGCCGACTAGGTTCTCCTTGGCCGTGGCGATGGCGGACCGGGTGAGCTGTTGCCGCTCGACGTTCAACGCTGACAGCTCGTCGGCCAACATGCGTGCTTCGTCGACAGAGGTGGCCACCAGCAGGCGATAGGCGATGCCGGCGTCCCGCATGCGACCCGCGGCGTTCAAGCGAGGACCCAGGGCGAAGGCGAGACTATCTGTGTCTAGCTTGCCGAGCTGGAGACCTGCTTTGGTGATTAGCTCGCGCAACCCCAGCCGAGGTGCCGTGTTGAGGATGGCTAGTCCGCGATTGACGAAGTAGCGATTTTCGCCGACGAGGGGAACCACGTCGGCCACGGTGCCCAGGGCCACAAGATCCAGGCAGCTTGACTCAGCGGCGATATCGTCCCGACCCATTGCCGCGGCGATGGCTTGAGCTAGCTTGTAGGCGACGCCGACCCCAGCCAGATGTCCACCGGGATACTGCGAATCGGGTCGGCGCGGGTTCACCAGCGGCGCCGGAAAAGCGGTTGATCCGGGCGGCACGGCGTGGTGATCTGTCACGACCACGTCCATTCCCAGTTGCGCGGCCAGGGCCAACTCGGGCAGAGCGCCCACACCGCAGTCGACTGTAACCACCAGTTTTACGTCCTGATCGCGCAGGTAGGTTAGGCCGGCCGCGTTGAGGCCGTAGCCCTCCTTCAACCGGTGGGGAATATACGTCGAAACGATGCCCCCAGCCCGTGCCAGGGACTCCGAGAGCAAGGCCGTACTGGTCACTCCGTCCACGTCGAAATCGCCGTAGACGGCGATGGGCTCATCCCCACGAATCGCTCGGAGGATGCGCTCGACGGCCGCGGGCATGTCCGGCAGAAGAGAAGGATCGAGTTGCGATTCCCTCTCCGGGGTCAGGAAGAGGCTGGCTTGATCGAAGGTGGTGACGCCACGATTGAAGAGCAACTGTAAGAGAAGCGGATGAGCCTTCGGCAGTTGTGCGGAAAGCTCGGATGGTATGCGTGGCGCTATCTGCCATCGGTAGCGGCGCCGTGCAGGAAGGAGATCGGGCTCGCCCGAGCCCAACTCTAGCTCGTCCCAGGGGTCCTCTTCGATCATGAAAGCCTATTAGCCTTTTGGTCGCTACTCGTAGCGGCGAAACACCAGCGCGGTATTGTGGCCGCCAAAGCCCAGGGAGTTGGACAGACCGACGCGCACCTCGGCCCGCCGCGCGACGTTCGGCACGTAGTCCAGGTCGCAATCGGGATCAGGGTTGTCAAGGTTGATCGTGGGATGCAGCACTCCGCTGTGTATGGCTAGCACCGTCACAACGGCCTCGACGGCCGCCGCGGCGCCAATCAGATGGCCGATCATGGATTTGGTCGAGTTGATGGCCAACTTGCGGGCGTGATCTCCGAAGAGCGTCTTGATAGCCATGGTCTCGTACTTGTCGTTCATGGGCGTGCCGGTTCCGTGGGCGTTGATGTAGTCCACCTCGTTCGGCTCGAGACCGGCCTTGCGTAAAGCCATCCGCATGGCGCGCACACCACCCTCGCCGCCTTCGGACGGCGCGGTGATGTGGAAGGCATCCCCGGTGCTCCCGTAGCCCACCATCTCCGCTAGGATCCTCGCGCCCCGCTCCTGCGCGAACTCCAGCTCCTCCAAAATCAAGCTGGCGCCGCCTTCGCCCATGACGAACCCGTCCCGATCTCGATCGAATGGACGGGAGGCCCGCTGCGGCTCCGCGTTGAAAGTAGACAGAGCACGCGCCGAGTTGAAGCCCGCGATGCCGATGGGCGTGATGCAGGCCTCGGCCCCACCAGTGATGACGGCCTTAACGTCGCCGCGCCGGATGGCTTCGAACGACTCGCCAATGGCGTGGGCCGCACTGGCGCAGGCAGAGGTCGTGCAGTAGTTGGTTCCTTTGGCGCCGGTGGCGATAGAGACCTGGCCGGCGCCCATATCGGCGATCATCATGGGAATCAAGAAGGGGCTCACCCGGCTAGGGCCCTTCTCGGTCAGGACACGGTACTGCTCCGAGAGCGTGATCAGTCCGCCGATGCCGCTGCCGATGATCACCCCGATGTCTTCAGCGTTGGACGCGTCGATGCGCAACCGCGCGCTCTCGATGGCCTCCAGGCTGGCACACACGACGAGCTGAACGAACCGGTCCATACGGCGTGCTTCTTTGCGATCCAGCCGTTTGAGGGGATCGAAACCCTTGACCTCTCCCGCGATCTGCGTCTCGAAGCCCTCGGGATCGAATAGCGTGATGCGATCGACTCCGGATCGGCCGGCCAGCAGCGCCTCCCAGGTCGACGCCAGATCCAACCCCAGCGGGGTCACGGCTCCTAGACCTGTGACTACTACCCTCTTGAACGGTCCCATGTCATCACCTTGTCGTTTTGGTCAGACTTACCGGCTCGACGTCGAAGCCCCGGTCTTCAGGTTGCCCATGGTCCGGATATAGGCGTCGGCGCTCGTCACATCCGCCAACAGCCCGCGGACGCGCTCCAGCGTCGCGACTGGGAAGCGACCGGAGCGTATGCGCTGTCGAATGTCGCTCAGGCTAAGTGTACATGTAGTATACAGCCTGGCCATGTTCTGGTAAAACTCTTCAATCGGAAGGCGTGTTGGTAGAACGGTATGCAGGAAGTCGAACACCTCATAGTTGTCGGTAATCAGTTGCGACCTCATCTGCTCGTAGAACTCGGTGCCCGGCAGCGGGGTCAGAACTGTGAACTGCGGGAAGGTGATCTTCATGCTGCGGACGTAGTCAATGCAGGCGTCGAAATCCTCGCGTGTCCACTGCGGATCGACGATGAACCCGCCCCACATCTCCACGCCGTACTGGCGCATGATCTCCATGCAGCGCTCGTTGGTCTTGACCGAGCTGCTCTTGTTCAGGCTGTCCAACTCGTCCTCGCGAAACTTCTCGAAGCCGATCAGGATGGTGGTGAGCCCGATCGAAGCCCACTTCTCGATGATCTCCGGATGCCGAACGATGCTATCCGCGCGGGCCTGTATCCAGTACTTCGTCTGGTAGCCCTCGTCCTTGATGAGTTGGTAGATGCGTTCTGAGCGGCGGATGTTCTGCAGAAAATTATCATCGACGAAGCAGATGATCTCGCGGTCGAGTTGCCTCAGCTCGCTCATCACCCGCTCCGGGGTCTTGAAGCGGCAGATCTTCTTGTGGAACTTCCACACGGAGCAAAAGGTGCACCGATAGGGACAGCCACGGGCCGTCTCTACCAGCGCCGGACGCGACCAGAAGTGGAAGTGATACTTCTCATGATTGCGCTCCGCCAGGTGCCGGGCGGGGAATGGCGTCGAATCCAGATTGGCGATCATCGCGCGGGTTTTCGTGGTGACTTGCTGACCGTCCTTGCGGTAGATGAGTCCGTCAACCTTGTCCAGCGATCGACCGTGCTCTATCGCATCGACCAACTCGGCGATGATTCTCTCGCCCTCGCCCACCGTGATGACGTCGACGTAGTCGCGATCGAAGTCGTGTGGCATGAGGCTGGCGTGGTAGCCGCCCACGACTGTCACCGTGCGCGGGTTGATCGACTTGGCGAGCTTGCACACGTTGTGCATGGCTGGCACGACGGTGGTGTAGCCCGTCACTCCCACCACATCCGGCTGGAAAGACTTGAGCTTCTCTTCCAGCCCCTCCTCCACACGCAGATCCAGGATCTCTACCTCATGTCCGGGGAGGCAAGCTGCCAATATCTCTAGCACAAGCGGCTCCGGCCGGATGATGTCGCTGAAACCGATCATGTTCCGATGCCTTCCAGGCTGGACTAGTAGTATGCGCATCAGGAATCCTTTCTACTTTGGGATGGCTTGCTCTCGCCAGCCGGACCGGCACCATTGCCGGCTTAGTAATCTAGCAGATCGGCCGGCTCCTGTCAAACCGAAAAGGCCGAATTCCAGTTTGACAAGGGCGCGGGGACTCGCCTATAGTGAGGGATAGGAAGGGAGCAATCTTATGGAAGATACCACGTCCAGCGGGTTGAGACGGTCCCCCCTTCTGCCCCTCGAGCTGGCGGCTGGCGCCAGACTGATCGAGTTCGGCGGCTGGGAGCTTCCTCTGCAGTACACCGGCGTCGTCCAGGAACATCGCGCGGTGCGCAGCCACGCCGGACTGTTCGACGTCAGCCATCTGGGACTGATCCAGGTGGAGGGCGTGGACGCCGTTCCATTCCTCCAATCGCTCCTGACTAACGACATTGCGCAGCTCCTGCTTGGCGATGCGCAGTATACCCTGCTTTGCAACGAAGCGGGGGGCATTCTGGATGACCTGGTGGTGCTCAGATTGGCTCCCGAGCGGTACTGGCTGGTGGTAAATGCCGCTACCCACCAGCGCGACTGGGATTGGCTAACAACGCAAATGCGTAGCCAGCCTCGGTTGGTCGACCTGATGGACCTTTCGAACGCCACGGTGCGACTGGCCCTGCAGGGTCCCGCCTCGGCGGGGATCCTGCAACAGCTCAGCCTGTTTCAGGTCTCCGATCTCGGTCGCCTCCGCGTCACGGAGGGTGTCGTATGTGGCGGAATCGCGGTGGTCTCTCGAACGGGGTACACGGGTGAGGATGGGTTCGAGATCGTCGCCTCCAGCGATCAAGGCACCAGAATCTGGGAAGCGCTCCTGGCCCAGGGCGTTGCCCCCTGTGGGCTCGGAGCCCGCGATACTCTGCGGCTGGAAGCGTCGTTGCTCCTGTATGGACAGGACATGGATTCGACCACAAATCCCATCGAGGCCGGACTGCGCCCCTTTGTGAAGCTGAACAAGGGTCCGTTCATCGGCCGGGACGCTATCCAGCGCGTGGCTGCCCAGGGGCCATCTAAAAAGCTCGTCTGTTTCAGGATGCTGGAGAGGGCGGTGCCTCGCCACGGCTACCCGATCGCCATCGGCTCCAAGATCACCGGGTACGTGACCAGCGGGAACTTTGGCCCTTCGGTGAACGCCTACATCGGCATGGGCTACGTACCCTCGCACGCAGCCGCCGTGGGCACAGAGATAGACGTGATCGTGCGAGAAAAGGCGGCTCGGGCTGTGGTCGTCAAGAAGCCCTTCTACCGAGCCGCAATTCCATAGGGAAAGAGTCAGAAAGAATGAATCCATCAGAGTTGCGCTACAGCGAGAGTCACGAATGGGTACGCTCGGAGAACTCTAGTGCCACGGTTGGCATCACCTTCCACGCGCAGGATCAGCTGGGCGACGTGATCTTCGTCTCGCTGCCCGAGGTCGGGTCGACTGTGCAGCAGTTCGCGAAAATGGGCGAGATAGAGTCAGTGAAGACGGTGTCAGATCTCATCTCGCCCGTGAGCGGCGAAGTCATTGCCCGCAACGATCAATTGGAGGCGAGACCTGAACTGGTCAACGAGTCACCGTATGGCGAGGGTTGGCTATTGAAAGTAAAGCTCGGCGATACCGCCCAGTTGGACAAGCTCATCACGGCAGAGGCGTACGAGCAACTGGTCGGAGAGACCACCGAATGAGCTACGTCCCCAATACCGATGCCGACCGGGCGGCCATGATGGAGGACATCGGTATCTCGTCGGTCGATCAGTTGTTCGAAGATATCCCTGCGCAGTTTAGGAAGCCTCCCCTCAATCTGCCGCCGGCGCTGTGGGAGGGCGGGGTGCGCCAGGCGCTGCAAAAGCTGGCCGACCGAAACGTCAATCTGACCCGTTACGCTTGCTTTCTGGGAGCGGGGGCCTACCGGCACTTCATCCCCGCGGTGGTGGGCTTCGTCATCAGCCGCAGCGAGTTCTACACTGCCTACACGCCCTATCAGGCCGAGATCAGCCAGGGCGTGCTGCAGAGCCTCTTCGAGTATGAGTCGATGATGGCCGATCTGACGGGGATGGATATCGTCAACGCTGGGATGTACGACGGCGCCAGCGCCATGGCCGAGGCCGCCCTGATGGCCGTGCGCATTACCAACCGCGATAAGATCGCCATGGATGCCGGCATTCACCCGGCCTATCTGGACGTCGTGCGAACCTACTGCCAATCACAGAACGTGACCATCCAGTTGGTCTCGCCGCCCTTCGACGAGCTTGAGTCCGAGTATGCCTGCCTCGTCGTGCAACAGCCGAGCTATTACGGCTTCTTGGAGGACATGACGCTGGCCGAGCGGGCCGCCCACAACAACGGAGCGCTCCTGATTGTCTCGGTCGATCCCATCTCCCTTGGCATGCTCAAACCGCCCGCGGCCTACAACGCGGACATCGTCGTTGGCGAAGCCCAGCCTCTGGGGATCGGGATCTCATTCGGCGGGCCGTATCTTGGCCTGTTCGCCTGTCGCGAGAAGTACCTGCGGCAGATTCCGGGGCGCTTGATCGGACAGGCCTTTGATACGCAGGGTCGGCGCGGCGCCGTCATGACGCTTCAGACTCGCGAGCAGCACGTGCGACGCGAGCGGTCCACGAGCAATATCTGCACCAGTGAGACACTCCTGGCCATCGCGGCGGCCGTGTATCTGGCCGTAGTCGGAAAAGGAGGGCTCAGACAGGTTGCCTCGCTCTGCTATCACAAGGCTCACTACGCCGCCGCCCGCATCGCCGAGTTGCCTGGCTATAGCTTGCCTTTCGACCGGCCCTTCTTCAAAGAGTTCGTGGTCCGCTGTCCGCATCCACCGGCCGAGCTAAACCGGCGGCTGCGCTCGGCGCACATCATTGGGGGGCTCGACATCGGCCAGTACGCTCACGATTGCATGTTGCTCTGTGTCACCGAGATGAACAGTCGCGAGGAGATCGACCATTTGATCGACCAGCTCGCCAAGTGGAGCACACCATGATCTATCCGGAGAGACTGCTGAAAGAGCTCAGCTCTCCCGGCCGCCGGGGCGTGATCCTGCCGCAGATGGACGTCCCGGAATCCCCTCTGCCGCCGGAGGAATATCTACGCGAGGATCTACCTCTGCCTGAGGTCAGCGAGCTGGACGTGGTTACCCATTTCGTGCGGCTGAGCAATCTGAACTATGGCGTGGACACTGGCTTCTATCCCCTGGGCAGCTGCACCATGAAATACAACCCCCGGGTGAACGAGCAGATCGCCGGCATGTGGGGCTTCGCGGACATCCATCCCTGCCAGCCCGAGGAGACGGTGCAGGGCGCCCTTCAGTTGATGTATGAGCTACAGGAATACCTGGCCGAGATCGCCGGGATGGACGCCACGAGCCTTCAGCCCGCGGCCGGCGCCCAGGGCGAGCTAACCGGCATCCTGATGGCCCGCGCTCACCACCTTGGCCGGGGCGACCACGAGCGCACCCACGTGATCGTGCCGGACTCCGCCCACGGCACTAACCCCGCCACGGCCCACATGGCCGGCTATGAGGTTATCACACTGCGCTCCGACCCCGAGGGCAACGTGGACATGCTCCACCTCGAAGAGATCATGGGCAAGCACGTCGCGGCCCTCATGCTGACCTTGCCCAACACCCTGGGGCTCTTCGATCCCCAGATCCTGAAGATCGCCGAGGTGGTCCACCAATTCGGTGGGATCCTCTACGGCGACGGGGCCAACATGAACGCCCTGCTCGGTCAGGCCAAGCCCGGACAACTGGGCTTCGACATCCTGCACTTGAACCTGCACAAAACCTTCAGCACTCCACATGGCGGGGGTGGTCCCGGAGCCTGCGCGCTGACCGTCAAGGACTTTCTGGCTGAGTTTCTGCCCGAGCCGGTGGTGGCGCTCCAGGAGACCGAGCCGCGCTACACCCTGACCCGGCCACACCAGAGAATCGGTCGTATGCTAGCGTTTCACGGCAATTTCGGCAACCTGGTGCGGGCCTATGCCTACATTCGCACCCTGGGTCCCGAGGGCTTGCGCCAAGTCAGCGAAAACGCCGTGCTGAACGCCAACTATATGCAGCGTCGGCTGCGCGACGCGTATCGCCTGCCCTACGATCGCCGCTGTATGCATGAGTTTGTCTTGTCGGCCGTGCGGCAGCGCGCGCACGGGGTGCGGGCATGGGACATCGCCAAGCGCCTGATGGATTATGGCTATCATCCGCCCACGGTCTACTTTCCGCTGATCGTCGAAGAGGCGCTGATGATCGAGCCGACTGAGACCGAGGCTAAGCACACCTTGGATGATTTCATCGCCGCTCTGCTCGCCATCGATGCGGAGGCGGAGGGCAACCCGGAGGTCGTGCAGGCGGCACCGCAGACCACGCCCTACGGACGCTTCGACGAGGCCGCCGCCGCACGAAAGCCAAAGCTACACTGGTAAAGAGCTCCGCAGTATGAGGAACCTAGCGGATGAGCTGTAACCCTATCGATCGTTACTGCCGGGTCCTCGATCTGAAGCCCGATGCCTCCTTGGATGAAATCAAGCAGGCCTATCGCGGCATGGCGAAGACCTGGCATCCTGATCGGTTTCCTGCCGACTCTGGCCTACGTAACACAGCCGAAGTCAGAATGAAGCAGATCAACGAGGCCTACGCAGCCTTGGTGGATTGGCATTCATCTCGCCCTGCAGCCCATCCGCTTGATAATGCGACGGGGAGCACCCCGGTGCCGACGAAGACAGCACCGCCCCGAACGAGATGGAGACCGCCACGCAGAAGGAAACGCCACTGGGGTGCGCCACCAGTTAGACGAAACAGGGGGCTCCACCTCGTTCCTGCCCTGCTGTCCGCGGCCGTTTTTGTCGCTCTGATGACGGGATGGGCGGCCCTGGAGAGCCCGTCCCTCGGCCAGTCGTTCTTCACCATCCAGTCGCTCTCCACCTTCAGATGGATAGATGCAGATGACCAGGGTAGTGAGATGAGCGCCACTCCCGCGGCCTGGGATAATCCCTACGCCCTACCAGCAAGCGTCAATCCAGCGTTCACCGACGATCCTCCAGCGAGCGCGGACTTCTCGCCGACCACGCAGCCAGGGTTTCTCCGTCCCCTTCGGTGACCCCCCGCCTGAATCGTGCTACACCTTGGGCAGATGGGTGAGAGCCTCCTTTACCTTGTCCTCAGGGTAGGCGTAATCCTCCAACTGACCACGCAGGTATGCGTCGTAGGCGCCGAGATCGAAATGCCCGTGCCCGCTGAGGTTGAATAGGATAGTGCGGGCCTCTCCGGACTCCTTGGCTTTGTTGGCCTCGTCGATGGCGGCGGCGATGGCATGGGCTGACTCTGGCGCGGGCACGATGCCCTCTGACCTCGCAAAAGTGAGGGCAGACTCGAAGACTTTCGTCTGGTGTACGGCGGTCGCCTCAATCAGTCCAAGGTTATACAGGTGGCTGACCAGTGGGGCCATGCCATGGTAGCGCAAGCCGCCGGCATGGATTCCAGGGGGCTCGAAGGTGTGACCAAGCGTGTGCATCTTCGCGATGGGGGCCATCCCGGCGGTATCCCCGTAGTCGAAGGCGTAGATGCCACGGGTCATGCTGGGACAGGCTTCCGGCTCGACCGCGACGAACCGCGCGCTGCGTCCACCGCGGAGCTTCTCTCCGAGGAAGGGGAAGATCAGACCCGCGAAGTTGCTGCCGCCACCCACACAGCCGATGACTACGTCCGGGAAATCGGCGGTCTTGCTCATCTGCGTCATAGCTTCCTGGCCAATGATTGTCTGGTGCAGGAGAACGAAATCGAGGACGCTTCCCAGCAGGTATTTGGTGTCCTCACGCTGAACGCAATCTTCCACAGCCTCGCTAATGGCGAGTCCGAGGCTGCCTAGCGCGTTCGGGTTGGCTTTCAGGGCCGCCCGACCGGCATTGGTATCTTCGCTCGGGCTGGCGACCACTTGTGCGCCCCAGATCTCCATCAGAGAGCGGCGGTAGGGCTTCTGGTGATAGCTGACCTTCACCATATAGACTTTGCATTCGAGACCGAAGTAGTTGCAGGCCAGAGAGAGGGCGCTGCCCCATTGGCCAGCACCTGTCTCCGTGGTGATCCGTTTGACGCCCTCTTGTTGGCAGTAGTACGCCTGTGCGATGGCTGTGTTGGGTTTGTGGCTGCCCGCGGGGCTGGTGCCCTCGTACTTGTAGTAGATCTTGGCGGGGGTATCAAGCACTTTCTCCAGCCTGTGGGCTCTGTATAAAGGCGTTGGACGCCACAGACGGTAGATGTCGAAGACGGGCTCCGGAATCGGGATGTAGCGCTCGGGGCTGACCAACTGCATGATCAGCGCCATGGGGAACAGCGGAGCCAAATCGGCCGGTCCGAGAGGCTGGCCTGTCTCCGGGTGCAGGACCGGTGGCGGCGGCTCCGGCAGGTCTGCCGCGATGTTATACCACGCCTGTGGCATCTCTAGCTCTGAAAGGACGATTTTGGTCTCCAAATTCTCCTTCCCCTCCTATGTACTACTGTACTACGCGTCGATAACGTACCCATTGAGATCGGTCAAAAAGACAAGCCACACCGTTGACTCTTGCGTGCGACGTGCGGCATTCTAACGTATTTGCCGAGAGGTGTAAACTGTAACTTGATCTGAAGGCAAATCCATGCTAGTGTTAATATCCAGGACTGGGGCAAGAGCGAGCACGCCAGTCCATATCCATCGCACCCATTGGTTCGGCCCAACGTAGGGCCCCACCGGTGCTGCGAACTGCGCCATGTAGCTCATCAGCACGCAACCCCAAGGTGGACATCCGCCGCGTTCAAGCCATCAGCGCTAGCTGTCCTTCACGACGGCGCCCATAACCATGCCATATCGCAGTATGGTGTACTCCTGCCATCGCGCTAGAAAGGAGATGACTGGCGCCCAAAAATAAGATAAATCATACCCTTTAACACTAATACCTTCGGATTGCCCAGACCGGGTCGGTTTGGGAAAACGATCCGGTCCCGTGGCCGCGATCACCAGGTGCCCGATGGGGAAAGGGTGTGAGAGGGCAGCAAGAATCCAGCGTTTCATCGTCTCCTGGGTTGCGACGGCCCACGAGCTTAACAAAAGAAGCGGAGGGAACAATCGTGGATCTTAGTTTGACGTCCGAACAGAAGATGATTCTACAGACCGCCAGCCGCCTTGCAACCGAGGTACTGGCACCGCGCGCAGCGGAACTGGACGCCAGTTGTGGCTTCCCGCGGGAAGGGCTGCAAAGGCTAGCTGAGGCCGGACTGATGGGGATCCTGATCCCACCAGCGCTTGGCGGCGGAGGTGGGGACACGCTGTCTTTCGTGCTGGCTACCGAGGAACTCGCTAAGGCCTGCGGGTCCACGGCCCTATCCTATGTCACGCAAATCGCCTCCGAATTCACCATCCTGGTCGGTGGGACAGCGGAGCAGAAAGCTCGGTATCTGCCGGCTATGTGCAGCGGCGAGAAACTAGGTCTGCTTGCTGCAACAGAGCCCAACTCCGGCTCCAACTCCATGGTCATGGAAGCGTTCGCCGAGCGCCAGAACGATCACTATGTCCTGAACGGTACCAAGAACTTCATCACCAACGGTGGAGAAGCGGCGGTCAACTTGGTCGTCGTGCGCACGAACAAGGCTCCGGGTCCGCAGAGCCTGTCGCTGTTCATCGTGGACCGGGATACGCCCGGCTTCACCATCGGCAAGAGAGATGTTCGCATGGGCTTTAACGGCGTATCGAGCAGCGAGCTCATTTTTCAGAACTGCAAGGTTCCGGCCGACAACCTGATCGGTCAGGAGGGTGCGGGGGCTATGACGGTGATGGCCGCGGGCGGACTCTCCACCCTGGGCGCGGCTGCAATATCGATCGGTCTGGCCCAAGCTGCCCTATCGGCCAGCGTCAATTGGGCCAAAGAGAGGGTCATTGCGGGCCAGCCCATCGGCGCCTATCAGGGTATCCAGTTTCTGATCACGGAGATGAGCGCAAGCGTCGCGGCGGCGCGTGCCCTGTTGTACTCGGCAGTCTACACGCGCGACACTTCCCCGCCTGGTCTGTCCGTGGCTTCGTTCCAGGCCAAGCTGTTCGCTTCCGAGATGGCGGTGGACGTGACGAACAAGGCCCTCCAGATTCACGGCGGACACGGTTACTCTAGGGAGCTTCCGCTGGAGCGCTACTTCCGCGACGCTCGCGGCGTGACGCTGCACTTCTCGCCTACCGAGCCTCTCAAGGAGCTGTTGGGCAAGGTCACACTGGGGCTTTTCCCGTAAGAGCATATTACTGCAAACGGCGCTAGTGAAGCTTCGACAAGGGACAAAAATGGTCCTCCTAGAGACCTGATCTGGTCGCAGGGACGTAATTGCAGCGCCCCTGCGACCGGTTTGTTTCTTGCTTCGAAGGCATCATCCGATAACCAGGTCTAGCGATTAACCAGTCCGGCCAAGAGCCGCTAGCGTTGGAAAGCCAGCACAATCTCCCTGGCAACTTCAGGCTCTGGCTCAGTTCGTGCGGCCGTCTCCAGGGCCATTCGAGCCGAGGCGCCACCGAGCTGGCCGAGGGCCCACGCGGCATGGCTCCGAACGACCGGATCAGGATCGTCCAGAACCTCGCGGAGAACAGGAACGGCCGCTCGATCCCCCAGATTTCCTAGGGCCACGGCAGCGTTCCTCAGTAATCCCTGCCGCCGCGCCCTAAGCACCGGGGATTCGGCGAAGCGTTCCAGGAATCCATCCTCCCGCAGTCGCAGCAGATCGGGCAGCGAAGGCAAAAGGGCTGCGTCGCTGCTCGGGCGAAGCTCGGGCCAGAGCGCCGCTCGAGACTTGCGATTGTGTGGGCAATACGCCTGGCAGGCGTCACAGCCGAAGATGCGCGTGCCCATGAGAGGGCGGAGCTCCAGTGGAATCGATCCCCTGAGCTCGATGGTGAGGAAAGAGATACAGCGCCGAGAATCAACTACGTAGGGCTCGCTGAGCGCACCCGTTGGGCAACTCCTGAGACAGGCATCGCATCTCCCGCAGTCGCTCGGGGTCGGCGCATCGGGCTCCAGGTGCAGGCTAGTTACTATCTCCGCGAGGAAAACGAATGAGCCACGTCCCGGCACGATGATCGAGCAGTTCTGGCCATACCAGCCTACTCCGGCTCCGTGAGCAAAGCCACGGTCCAGCAGGCGGCCGGAGTCGCTGGTGAGTTGGGCGCGCGGCTCCGCTTCATGCTCACGAATAAGTTGGAGGAGGGGTCTCGCATGGTGCTTCACGACCTGGTGGTAGTCATCTCCCCCGGCGTAGCGCGATATCTGACCCCGTAGACCAAGCGCAGGAATCTCAAGCGAGGCACCGCCCTGACCGTATGCGACAGCAAGCGAGACAACGGAGCGTGCCTGGGGCCAGGATTCCCGCGGCCGACACGATTTCCGGACCCGCTCCAGATCGAACCAGGGTAGACCGGACAGAAGGCCAGCCTGGACACGAGCCTCGACGATCGGCTCGAGCCAGGATAGCGGCTCGGTCGTGGTGATACCCACCGAGACGAACCCAAGCTCTAGCGCTAGCTCTTTGATCTCTTGTTCCAGGGATCCCATTTCATCCACTCCCACCGAAGTGTGCCACGAGCAACAGGACTCTGTCAAAGCGAATCGGGGTTCTCACTATTCAGGAGCTTGCCATGGGCGATGGGCTTCAACGCTCGCGAGGATAATCACATTGCTGAGGTATTACCGCGCTCCCGTAACAAAACCGGGGCACCCGCGCTGGGTGCCCCGGTCTACGTGCTGCGTATGGCGGGTGGATCGTTACTGAGCTTTGCTCTTCAGGTAGTCCAGGATCGCCTTGATGTCGTCATCCGACAGAGGTCCACCCTTGGCCTTGCCCAGAGCCGGCATGCCGCCTTTACCATCGGCCGTGGCCTTGACCAGAGCGTCCATTTGACGGTCTGCGAAGAAGGACTTGCTCTCCATACGCGCAGTCGGCACCTGCGCTCCGGTGGGACCATGACAGGCCGCACAGCGTTGCGCGTACAGGTCTGCCCCCGGCCCGACGGGCGGGGCAGCAGCGCCGCTCTGCTGTTGAAGGTAGCTCAGGACGCCCTCGATTTCTGCGCGGGTCAGCCGACCGCCATTGTCCTTGCCAAAGGCCGGCATGCCTTCCTTGCCCTGATCGACCGAGAAGTAGAGCAGTGGCACCGAGCGGGCGTTCCAGAACTCTGGCGACTGCAGGCTCACACTGGGGATCTTGTCACCCTGCTGCCCGTGGCAGGTCAGGCAGTTTCGATCGTACACCGCGGAGGGATCGGGCTTGTTAGCTCCTACCGCTTCGGTCTTCAGATAGCCCAGGATAGAACGTATCTGCTCATCGGTGAGAGAGCCACCGCGACCCGAGCCGTAGCCCGGCATGACACCGCGCCCCTCTGAGATGGCTTTGGCAACCGCCGTATCCCCCAGCTTGTCCAGGAACTCCTGGGAGTGCAGGTTCGCCTTTTGGACGTTGTCCCCTTTTGGCCCATGGCAGGCCGAGCAGACACGCAGGTAGTAGACGCGACCGTCCCCCAGATATCCGGCCGAGGCGGGGGCTGGAGGTGGCGGTGGCGTGGCGGGAATGCTACTGGCATGACACTTATTGCACGAGTCCGTCACCGCGTGACAAGCCTGGCAGTTCTGCATCTTAGGGCGGTTCGTTTGCGGAACAGCGTTGTCGTGCGCTATGTCGGAGTGGCACAAGGTGCACGTTGCACCGCGCTGCAAATGCTTCTGATGCGTGATATCGATGGTGAGGAAGTTATACTTGAACCCCGCTGTGCCATTCGTCTGAGTGATGTTCTCGTGGCAGCGTACGCAATTGCCCGACACACGCTCAGGCTCTGCCATGAATCCGTTCAGGTAGCCCTCGAAAACCAACTGCCCGGGCTTGGCGTGACAGTCGACGCAGGTTACTTTGTCAAAACCGGGATGAACCACCGATTTGACGCCTACGTCGGTCGTATCCCCTACCTGGTGGCAGGAGAGACAGAACTGGGAACTGCTGGTGGTGAAATTCGCCAATGCACCGATGGGCAAAATGGCCATCGGCAGCACAAACATGGCGACGAAGAACCAGCCCCAGCGGGGCACGGAACGTAGCCGGTCGATCAGTCCGATCGGCAGACCAGGCACGCGCTGGCGCTCAGGCAATGACATATTCTCAGGCAGTTTCATAGCTTGCTCCTACCAGCGCCTCAGACCTTCTTGAGGGTGACTTTGGTATCCAACCAGGCCTGGCCGCCGCCCGCAGGGTCTATTAGCTCAGGGATCAGGTGGTAAGGATGCACCCCTTTGCCCTTCTTCTCCCACCACAGGAACTGCGTATCGGTGTCGCTACTCTTGAAACGCACGGACTGGGCGATCCGCCCGGATTCCCAATGACCAACGCAAGCGCCCATTGCCACGACTTTGGGGTTGATTCCCTCCGTAACCCAGACCTTAGTGACGATCGTGCCGGCCTTCGAGTTGACGGCTACCCTATCACCACGATGGAGACCATGCTCCCTGGCGGTCTCGGGATGAATCCACAAGGGGTTGTCGTGGACGATCTCTGCCAGCCACTTGCACGCGGCTGTTCGCCCGTAAGTATGCACGTTGAACTGGAAGGTGAGCAGAGTCAACTCCTCTTTGCCCGCTTCTTCTTGCGTTGGTATGGGCTCGTAGGCGGGCAGTTGGGAGAAGCCACGCGCCGACAGCCGTGTGGAGTTGACCTCGTACTTTCCAGACGGGGTCGCGAATCCCGCGACTTCGTACGCTTTGTAGACGGGCTTCGCTTTGGTATCGTACCAGACGCCGTTGGCCTTCAAGTAGTCCAGTCCACCGGCCTGGCTAAGCCCCTCGATCTTCGCGACAACAGAACCAATGTAGCTTTCCATGTTCGGGAACTGGAAGTAGGTCTCCATCCCACCTCCTATCCGCTTCGCCAACTCGATGGCTATATCGGCGAAGGGGAGGCTCTCGCCCAACGGGCGGGACAGCGGCTGCATGATGCTTACAAAGGGCACCATGTCCCAGGCAGGCACCGACTGGACATCCCAGCTCTCGATGTAGCTGGCCACCGGCAGGACCAGATCGGCCAGCGCGGCGCTCTCCGTCATATACATGTCGGCGACGACCGAATACGGTATCAGCGTTTCGTCCTTCAGAATGGCTGTGCTGACGCCGGAATCCGGATTGACATAAGCCGGGTTCGCCATGAACGTCATCAGGGCTGATATCTTCTGCTGACCCGAGCGCACAGCCGCAAACAACTGCCCGGGACTGCATGAGGCGCAATGAAGCGATGGGCTGGCCTCGGCCGCAGGGGGGGCCGGCGGTCGTGGCTCTGGCTCGCTGAGTCCGTAGACGCGTGGAAGACAGTAGCCGCCCGGCACGTCCACGTTACCCGTGAGGACGTTCAACAAGGCGATGGCACGTTCACTCTGGGTCCCGTTCACATGCATGCTGACGCCATCTCCGGACATCGCCACGGCCGGACGGATCGTTCCGAAGCTCACGGCCAGACGCTCGATGTCCGCGGCGGAGATACCGCTGGTCTCGGCCGCCATGTCTGGCGTGTACGTCGCGAGGTACTCGGCAAGACGGCTCAGTGGATAGTTGGTCCAACTCTCGACGAACGCAGTGTCGTACAGCCCGCGCTGGACGATAACGTTGGCCATGGCCAGGGCTACGATCGCGTCTGTCCCCGGGTTGATGGGAAACCACTCGTCGCTCTTGGCCGCGGTGTTCGAGAGACGCGGATCAAAGGTCACCATGAGCGCACCGTTGATGCGCGCGTCGATCAGCCGTTGGATCAGCGGCAAGTAGCTGGTATGGGCATCGTAGGGGTTGGACCCGAAGTTCAGTATCAGCTTGGTGCGCGAGAGATCGTAGACCTCCATCGCTGCACCCCAGGAGGACTCCTGCGCCGTCCATTTGTTGGCTAGCTGAAGGGCGCGCTCCTCCACGATGGAATTGGTGCCAAAGGCCCGGGCAAAGCGACTAGCCACTCCACCGGTGCCTTCCAGAATTCCCGCAGCAAAGACAAATTCGTCCCGCCGACCGCTGTCGCGGATTAGGCGGAGCTTGCTGGCAACCTCTGCGTAGGCTTCTTCCCAACTGATCCGCTTGAATTGGCCCGATCCGCGGGGCCCGGTGCGCCTCATGGGATAGACGAGGCGGTCGGGGTTGGTCAGATGGTTTATACCCGCCTGTCCGCGAGCGCAGAGTTTGCCTCGGCTGTTGGGATCTTTGGGATTGCCCTCGATTTTGACCAGTGCTCCATCCTCGATGAAGCCAAGGATGCCACAGCGCGCCTGGCATTGCAGACAGGTGCTGGGGATAGTAACGCGCGGGAGACCGGTCGTCCTGTTCACAGTGCGACCGCCCTTGCTGAGTTCCTGCGCACGACTCACCCCAACCACCCCGCCTGCCAGGGTAGAGACACCCGCGACTGCAGCGCTTGCTTTCAGGAAGCTTCTGCGCGATAGTTTCGGCATTTTCAGTACTCCGATGGCTCAGCTGAGCGGCACGCTTTGCCCGCCAATCACCATCACGTAGCGCATTGCCAGCACTCCGATGACCGCGAAGAAGCAGGCCACGGAGACCGGGAGAACACGCCGTGCGGTAGCAGGCACCATCAACAGAATGACCGGGATGACAGATCCCAGTATCAGCTCGACTCCTACGAAATACGGCGCAAACTCGCCCACTAGGATCAACCGAGCAGCTTCGTGCGCTTCCTGGTCGGCAGTTAGAAGCACCGCGATGTCAGAGAAAACCAGGAAGAGATCGAACAGAATGGTCGCGGACAGCATCTTGCCAAGGTCCGACACGAGGCTCATGTTGACCTGCTTCTCCTTTGCGAAGAAGCGGCTATACACCATCACCACCAGGACCATCAGCGCGATACCGGAAACCATGGCTGAGACGAGGAAGTAGGTCGGCATGAGAGCCGTGTTCCACAAAGCACGCGCTTTACCCAGCGCTAGGATAAAGCCGGTGTAACCGTGCACCGAGATTGCCAGGGGAATGCCGATCAGACCAAATATCTTGGTAAGCTTGGCACGGCCCGTGTACATGAAGAAGCCGTAGATGAGACAGTTTACCGGATAGAGCGATAGGAGGAAGCTCCCGTAGGTGATCGGTGACGTGGCATTAAGGTACGGAAAGAGGTGCCAGAACCGTAGCGGCTGTGAAAGGTCCGCGATCAGGTTCATCGGCGCCATAGCCAGGAGAAGAATGGCCATCACGACCCCGATCTTCCCCACCGGCTTGAACTTGGCCATGCCAAAGCCGTATGCCAGAGTCGAAAGTATGAACGAGCCCGCGCTCATTCCGGTCATGTAGAAATAGATCGCGATCGGTACCCCGAGCGGGCGTTCGTGGAACACGTTGGCAACGATCTGTACCGCTCCCTCTTCCACGCTACTCTCCTCCCTCCTCGCCGGTTCCCATGGTATGCATGGCTACGCTGTCGGCCGCGATGTAGTAGACCTGCGGCGAGGTATCCCTGTCCGGCTTCAGCACGGTGACCGCGTTGGTAGCCAGAGCCTTGGATACCTCGCTCTGCGGATCGTTGAGGTCGCCGAAGATGAGCGCGCTCGTCGGGCAGGTATTCACGCAGGCGGGGGCCAAACCGGCATCAACCCGGTGATTGCACCACTGACACTTCTGGACGATCTTCTTGGCGGGGTTGAGATACCGCACGTCATATGGGCACGAGGCGATGCAGTACTTGCAGCCGATGCATCGATGAGGATCGACCATGACAATCCCATCTTCGCGCTGATAAGTGGCCTGGGTCGGGCAATTGCGCAGGCAGATCGGATTGCCGCAGTTGTTGCACATCAACGGCAGGAACGACCGCGTCACCCGAGGATAGGTGCCCTTCTCGATCACTTTCAACCAACCGCGCCACACGCCCAGGGGGACGGCGTTCTCGCTTTTGCACGCCACTGCACAGGCCTGACAACCAATGCAGCGTCTCAGGTCCACGACCATGCCCCATCTTACCTTGGACACCCTAGCCTCCTCTTGCTCAGTCCCGTCCAGGCTGGTGGAGAGCAGCACTTCGCCCGCGTTTCGGATGGCGTTTCCCTGCTGCTCTCAGGACCAATGCGCCCGTTCCACTCGCTTAGTCGTAACTATCGAGCGCTAGGAAGTTTACTCTCAGCGTCTGCCTGTTTGTTGTTGTGAATCAGACTGTTGACTACGCCGATGATGTCTAGCGGCAACGGAATGATCGTGCTGTTCCGCTCACCGGCCATTTCGGTCAGGGTCTGGAGATACCGCAGTTGAAGAGCAGCCGGCTCTCGGCCGATGACCTTCGCCGCCTGCGCCAAACGCTCGGAGGCCTGATATTCGCCTTCGGCATGGATGATCTTGGCGCGCTTCTCGCGCTCCGCCTCAGCCTGCCGCGCCATCGCACGCTGCATGGACTCGGGCAACTGCACGTCCTTCACTTCGACGTGGCTAACTTTGACGCCCCAGGGCTCTGTCTGCGCATCGATAATCTGTCCCAGCTTCTGGTTGATCTCATCGCGATGGGCGAGTAGCTCGTCTAGCTCGGACTGACCGAGAACACTGCGCAGCGTGGTCTGCGCGATCTGGGACGTGGCGCGAACGTAGTCGAGAACCTTGATCACCGCCAGCTCCGGCTTAACAACCTGGAAATACACGACGGCGTCCACTTTGATCGTTACGTTGTCCTTGGTGATGACTTCCTGAGGCTCGACAACCATGGTGATAACCCGCAGGTCGACCTTGATCATGCGATCCAACACGGGCAGAATCAAGTTGAACCCGGGCGTCCGGATGCCGGCGAGCCGACCTAGACGCAGCACAACCCCACCCTCATACTGCTGGACGATCTTGATCGCCCACCAGATGAGCACCAGAACGATGATGCCCCCAACCACGTACGAGAAGTACTCCAAGACACGCCTCCTTATTCATCTAGCGTTCGGGCCAGAGTGCTACCGAATGGTTGCGCCAGACGAGCTTCCTCATGCTCCTCCGTCGGTCTAAGCGCCGCACCGCGGCGGTCGAGGCATGTGGGGTCCGTCCCTTAGACCGGCGGGAGAGGATGCTCGTCCCACATGCCTGTGAGACTAGTGGTCACTCTTAGTAACCTCACCTGCTACATCCGCAACGATGATGGCGATTAGGCAGATGGCCGCGAGGAGAACCAGCACAGCCCCGGCGTACAACAAGTCAGGCGGCTCCCAGTGAATGACGAGCGGGCTCAGGGTCATGCCCACCCAGCTCACGATAACGCCGAGACAAATAATGAGTAATATCCCCCGCTTCATCCAGTAACCGTTGTTCACAACTTCTCTCCTTAGTCAAGTTTCTGGATTGTACGCTCGGCCGGACGCCGTAGTGCGTCCGGCCGAGGGTCTGGGGGCTGGCGAGCTGCCCCAGCCACCAGACCAGGTGATGTTCAGCTAAGTCTGCTTGCCTTTGAAATCATGGCAAGACTGGCAGACGGTACCGACGTTGTGGTTCTTCCTCTCGGTGTGGCAGAGGGTGCAGTTATCCCTGCTCGTGATCTTCCACTCGTGTGGCTTGTGGCAGCTCTCGCAGGGAGTCGCATTATGAGTCTTGCCCGCGTGCAGACCCTTGGTCTGCTGATCCTTGTGGCAGTTGAGACACTGGACGGACGACTTCTCCTGCTTATGCGGTTGATGGCACTGACTGCACAGGAACCGCATGGGCGCATCGCTCGGCCAGGTCACCTTGGAATTCTCCTGTTTCTCGTGGCAATCTAGACACGTCTGCCGTGTCGGCCGCAGCGGGCTGTTCTCGGCCAGATAGTTGTGACAGTCGAGACAGTAGCGCTCGGCCATCTTCGTCATCTTGACCTTCTGATCCGCATGGCAGGCCAGACAAATCTCCGCCGGCGTCGCGAAACGGTGGACTGTCAGGGCGTGGCACTTGGTGCAGGCGAGGTTTTGCTCCTCGAAGTGCACCTTGTGTCCCGCCGTATCAGCGATCTGCGGCCACCTCGGATCGTTGCTCTCGTGACACTTCTCGCAGGCCTCGTCCGAAACGATAGCGTGCTTGCGCACCTCGTCAGGTCGGTTCATCGTGTACTTGACGATCTGCTCGGCGCTATCGATCGGACTGGATTCATGGCAAGCATGGCATTGGACCTTGCTATGCTCGCTTGTCGCCCAACGATCCCAGGCCTTGACCATCGTGTGGCACGATTTGCAGAACTGCGGATCGTTTTCGACGTAGCTCATAAACTGCGCCCCGCTGTATGCAGCAAAGGCGGTGATCCCAAAGAACGAGGTGAGAATCCCCAGTTGGACTCCTCGGTGCAGGCCTGTGAACCTGCGACCGATGAATCTCAGGATCCCGATCAGTATCTTGATCATGGTTGCTCCCGATATTCCCACCCGCGTACCGCGAAGCCAGGCGCTCCTACCATAAGATGCGCGCCTCGTCAGCCTTCATCGGCTCGGATGTACTGTCCCGTGGTCCACCATCGGACCCGGTTCCTCTTCCATGAGATATGGTACGTTCAGGTGTTTTGGTACCAGCGCTGGCTCATCAGCGGTCTGCGTCATCGGGGTCTGTGCGCGTCCGTCATCAGACTGCCCTTGCCATTGCAGGTGCCCACACCTCGGTCACTATGTCGCGTCACAACCTATGCTTCGGCCCGCTGCCCTCTAGCGGACAGAGCGACGTCGTGCATCACGAGCCCCTGCACGTTGGGGCAGCGCAGCCTAGTCTTGCTTGGCACCCGCTTCGATCCAGAGCACGATGTTCTGAATACGATTGGGTGACAGCCGTGGTCCCTGATGCGGCATGCGGATCTTCTCCGATGCCTTGCCCTGAACAACCTGCGCCAGTGTGCTAGCAGGCGCCGATCCTGGAACAACGACCTTGCCGTAGGTGGTCCCCTTCATCACGTTATCGTAGGAATCGAGACGAAGGCCGTTCTCTGGGCGCTGTGCGTTGTGGCACTGCACGCAGTAGCTGTCGAAGATAGGCTGAATATCCGTCGCGTAGTTTCCCGTCCAGCGCAGCTCACCTTTCAGCGACACATCCGCTTGTACTGAGGGGTTGGCGGGCACGGAAGCGGCCTGACCAGCGGCAGAGCACCCTACGGTGCCGACCGCTAGAACCAAGCCAAGCACGATAGTTGATAGTTGGCCCCTTTTCACTTGGGCACCCCCTTATTTCAGGATGGATCTTATGACGGCGAGAAGGTCATGATGGACCCTCTCCTTCGCGACGTAGGCGCTCGCCCCGCAGCCAGCCGCGGCTACGCGGTACTCTTCGCTGTCGTCGTCCGTCACGATCACCACACAGGTGCCGGGCAGCGTGTCTTTGATCAGGCTGGCCGTGATGAAACCATTCAATCCGGGCAGACCCGAGTCCAGAATCACCATGTCCGGTTCGGCTACGCGCGCCATCGAGATGGCATCATCCCCGGTGATCGCTTGTCCGATCACCTGGATACCGGGCAAAGTCTCAAGGAACTGCGATAACAATCGTCGCAGCGGCGGGTGGGACTCGACGATTAGCACGCGAATCTTGGACATGTGTGTCCCCCACCAGGCCTTGAGACCTCAGGGCTTTCTGCCCCCTCTCGGCGTCAACTGTCGGGCTTCCCTTTGCCCAGCACCATTGTAGGCGGAGGACCGCCGTCAGCCTATAACCTGTGGCCGCTATTTCTGCGAGCGCAGGCAGTTATAAGCATATAGTGGTGAGGCAGTATCAGTAGCCCTGCGGAGTAACTACTTGATGGTTTCGGGCGGTGGTGCGCGCTTACGTGATCCCAGCTGAAGTGCGAGAATAGATGGGACGCACGGTCGCCTGGAGCAAGGCAAAACCAGAGCCAGGCCACCACGGTTGAATGAATGTGGAAGCGTATCAGCCATCCAGGTCGATGAGGCCCTTCTTGATGGCGTATTTCACCAACGCAGCGCGATTGTGCAGGTCCAGCTTCTCCATGATGTGGGCACGATGCACCTGCACTGTGTTGATGCTAAGGCATAGATTGTCCGCGATCTCCTGGTTGGTTCTGCCCTCTGCGATCAGGCGGAGCACCTCCAGCTCTCGGTCCGTGAGACCGTCGGAGCTAGGGCGATCGTCTGGAGCGCCGCGTCGGACGAAGTCCTGAACCAGCAGTTTGGCCACGGTCGGGTACAGAAAGACATTCCCTTGAGACACGGTCCGGATGGCGGTGACCAGATCCGTCGGAGCCGCGTTCTTCAGGACGTATCCCATCGCCCCGGCGTTTAGCACTTCGAAGAAATACTCCTCGTCGTCATGCATAGTCAAGACCACGACGCGGATATCGGGTTGGCGAGCGATCAACTCACGCGTCGCTTTCATGCCATCCAGTTCCGGCATCGCTATGTCCATGACGACCACGTCCGGACGTAGCTCGCCAACCTTGCGTACGGCCTCCCGCCCATTCGAGGCTTCGCCGATGACCTCCATGTCGGGCTCGCTGTCAAGAAGCGTCCGGATGCCGGCTCTTACAACCGTATGGTCATCCGCTAACAGCACTCGTATCCTGTTCATGAACAGGTATCTCCTTATCTAGGGGGACATGGACGGTCACAGTTGTGCCGTGTCCGGCATGTGACTGAACGTCGAAATGTCCACCCAGCAGGCTTACGCGCTCCTGCATGCTCAGGAGACCGAGACCGCGTCCCTTCGTCCGGATTCCCAGTACCTCGGCCACCTCGAAGCCTATGCCATCATCCGCCACCTGCAGCGTGATCATAGTCAGTCCCAACTCCAGCCTCAGCGTCACATGGCACGCCCGAGCATGCTTGGCCGCATTGATGATCGCTTCCTGGGCGACTCGAAAGAGGACGGATTCTATCTGACTGGGAAGACGCCGCCGCGGTCCGGAGACCTGCAACTGGATGTCCATACCGAGCAGCTCGCTCTGCATCTTGGCGTGACGTCGCAGGGCAGGCACGAGGCCGAGATCGTCCAACACCGTGGGACGGAGATCGGAGATGAGGCGCCGAGTCTCGGCCAGCGTTCGCTCGGCCAACTCTTTCGCCTGAGCGAGCATTTCTCGCGACCGTTGAGCATCCGGTGGTAGCGCTGTTTCCACCGTGGCCAGGCTGATGGCGAGAGCAGTCAACGATTGCCCGGTTTCGTCATGGAGCTCGCGTGCCAAGCGCTTGCGCTCCTCCTCCTGGGCCGTAATGACCTTCTCCAGCAGTTCGCTGCGCACCGCCTCCTTGCGCTGCACTTCGTCATAGAGCCGTGCGTTCTCGACAGCTACGGCCACCTGATCGGCGATGGCCTGAACCAGCTTGATATCGGATTCAGCAAAGGGGCGATCCGAGTGACTACTTTCCAACATGAGGCTCCCCACAATTCCGGTCTTGGTGCTAAGAGGAGCGCACAACACAGTCAGAGCGCGATCGAGTTGTCCACGCGCTTGATGCAGGAGGACGATATTCTCAGGTGATGTGTTCTCCAGGAGTGTGGCGATCTCCTCGGGTCGCCGGCACAGAACGGCCGTGCCTGTCTGGAAGACCCGACCAGGAATGGACTCGCCAGGTCGCAATCGGAGATTGGCCAGAGTAGCCAGATCATAGCCGCAAGCGGAGCGCACCAGCAGCCGATCCAGCTCGTGGTCGTACAGAAAGAGCGCGCCAGAGTCAGCCGGCTCCAGAATGTCCACCAGCCGGACCACAATGGTCTCCAGCAGGTTATCGAGATCTAGCGTGGAGCTCGCCTTGGCCGCCTCGAAGAGCGTCGACAACTCGCGCGTGCGCTGCTGCACCCTCTCCTCCAGCCCCCTATTCCAGCGTTCGATCTCCTGGTACGAGGTCTTCAACCGGGAGCGCATCACGTCGAACGAGGCGGAGAGCTTGCCAATCTCATCGTTGCCATGGAAAGCGATCTCGAAGTCGAGATCACCCTGAGCGATTCGTTGGGAAGCCACGGTGAGAACCTGGACGGGCCGCAAGACACGGCGCGTCGTCAGCCAAGCGCCCAGCAAAGCAAGCAGAGTCAGCGGCAGAGCCAGGAATATCATATGATTGCGTGCTTCATTTGTCGGTTGCAGTGCTTCATCTTCCAACTGCCGCAACGCCACGGCCCATGGCGCCATGGTAAGAGGCGTGAAGGCGAGTACGTCGCGCTCTCGCGCGCTCGGACTTGCCACATCTCCGTGGCAGCGGTGGCACGACGTTACCAGCGATTGCCGGCCTTCGATCAATGTCTTGAACCCATCCAGGCGATCATCCTTGAGATACAATCTATCCGGCTGGGTGCTCGCCAGGACGGTCCCGTTCTCATCCACGATCTCGCCGTATCCGGTCCGCCCCAGCCGGAGGGGGCGCAGCAGGACGTCAAGATCCTGCTGGGACGGCTCCATTGCTCCGCCGACGAACCCGACGGCACGCCCGCCCTGTCTCTTGATAGGTGCCGCTATAAGCACTAGACGGCGGTTGTTCTGGGGAGACATCACTAGCGAGGACACCGTGGTACTGCCAGACTCCATGGCGCGCGGGATGGAAGGATAGCCGCTCATCAACGAGCCCCGCGGAATAGAGTCCTCTGTACTGCTCCAGATGACACGCATATCCGAACCCAGCAGAAAGAGGCCGTAGGATAGACTCTGTCCGGGACCGAACTGGCCGGCGAGAAACGTCTCGATTGGATGGAGATCGTCTCCCTTGAGCGTCTCTCCGGCGGAGGCGGATAGATCCTCGAGATGTCGAACAACGCCCCTGATCTGTTGATCCGCCTGCCGAGCAACCAGCTCCGTGACAAGAAGCCGCTCCCTTAAGCTACGCTGGGTACTCTCGTTGAGAGATTCTAGCCCCAGGTAGCCAAAGACCGCAAAGACCGAGGCCAGACCGAGAACAACCAGCAACTGGATCTTTGCTTGCAGGCTAACGCTGGACAAGAGATGCACGAAAACTCCACGGCCGAAGCGAAGTGCGATCTACTGCGCTACCGCTCCATCATGCGCAGTATACCACTCGGACCTGACCATGTATAGTACGATTGCTGGGCAAGCGGGATCAGAATCGCCGTCAGCAAGCCAGCGCGGGGGGGATTGCCCCCAACGGAGTCGACATAAGTTGCCCACATGAGGATCGTTGCACATGCCTTGGAGCGGGGGCGAAAAGAAAAAGACCGGGTCCAAGACCGGCCTTTTCATTCCGCCGAAGTTATCCATGCCCCCAATGGGGCACCAGCGCTGCATGAAGATGTTGCGTTCTCAGAGGAGTTAAAAGCGAACGATCGCCGGCTAGCGCAGGACGAAGTACAGTACAGCGATGATGGCAAACATCGCGACCGCGGTTATCGCGATCTGCCGCAAATCTCTCGCAACATAGCCGTAGTCGGTCGACAATGTCTCAATCGCCTGCTGTCCCCTTCGCACATAGCGTGGCATCGCACTGGGCGTCCTAACTACCGTGGCGACCGGCGCGACGTCGGCGACGCTGCCCTCTGCGGACGTGGAGATCGGGAACACGGGCGGCCGCGGCGCGGCTTTTCGCTTGCCCTTCCTGGACTTGCTCATCTCGCCATACTTGGATGCAATAGACTCAGACCGCCTACCCATGCTAAACTCCTGACAGTTCTGTCGTCACGTCCGCAATTATACTCGAAGGCTCCACAGGTCGCAAAGGCTCAGAACCCGAGCGCCGCCACCGATTCCCGATACTCACCCAACACCGAGCGCAGCACACCGCAGATCTCGCCGAGCGTGCCGTATGCGCGCACCGCGTCAAGGATGTACGGCATTAGGTTCTCGTCGCTGCGGGCAGCCTCCCTCAAAGCCGATAGACGTGTGGACAGCAATTCGTTGTCACGCTCGTTTCGGACTCGATCCAAGCGCGCAAGGTGGCGCTTCTCGCCTTCGGGATCCATCTGCAGAATCGGGATGGACACCGGCTCGTCCATGACGAACTCGTTCATCCCGACAATGATCTTGTCCTTGGCATCGACAGCTTGCTGATAACGCAACGCGGAATCCGCGATCTCACGCTGAAAATATCCGTTCTCGATGGACGGAATGACACCGCCCAGGTTGTCGATCTTGCGAAAGTAAGTATAGCATCCGGACTCGAGCTGATTGGTCAGCGACTCGATAAGATAGCTTCCGCCCAGGGGGTCAACGCTATTCGTCACGCCGGTTTCGTGGGCGATGATCTGCTGTGTCCGCAGCGCCATCAGGACAGCCTCGTCCGAGGGGAGCGCGAGCGCCTCGTCCATGGAATTCGTGTGCAGAGATTGCGTGCCACCCAGCACCGCGGCCAGGGCTTGCAGGGCCACACGGACTACGTTGTTGCCCGGCTGCTGTGCGGTAAGGGTCATGCCCGCAGTCTGACTGTGAAAGCGCAGCCAGAGGGCGCGCGGGTTCTTGACATCGAAGCGCGTCGCCATCTCGCGAGCCCAGATTCTCCGCGCGGCTCGGTATTTAGCGATCTCCTCAAAGAAATCGCTGTGCGCATTGAAAAAGAAGCTCAGGCGGGGCGCGAATTCGTCCACGTCCAGGCCACGGGCCACGCCAGCCGCCACGTAGGCGAGGCCGTCGGCCAGCGTGAAGGCCAGTTCTTGCAAGGCCGTCGCTCCCGCCTCGCGAATGTGGTACCCACTGACGCTTATGGTATTCCAGCGGGGCAGATGCCGGGCACCATACTCGAACGTATCGACCACAAGGCGTACACCCGGCTGGGGTGGAAAGATATATGTGTTCTGCGCGATGTACTCTTTGAGAATATCATTCTGGATCGTGCCAGATAAGCGATCCAGCGGAATACCGCGTTTCTCCGCCGCGGCGATGTACATGGCCCATATGACCGCCGCCGGGCCATTGATCGTCATCGAGGTCGAGATCTCATCCACTGGCAGCCCGTCGAAAAGGATCTCCATATCTGCCAACGACGAGATGGCCACCCCGCACTTGCCGAACTCGCCTTTGGCCAGCGGATCATCGGTATCGCGTCCGATCAGTGTCGGCATGTCGAAGGCCACACTGAGGCCGGTTTGGCCGTGGGAGATGAGATACTTGAATCGCGCATTGGTTTCCTCTGCCGAGCCAAATCCAGCGAACATGCGCACGGTCCAGAGCCGGCCGCGATATCCGGTGGCATGCACGCCGCGCGTGTACGGGAGCTCGCCGGGCAAGCCGAGATCGCGCTGGTAGTCGAACCCCTCCAGATCACTCGGCGTGTACACGCGCTGTACTTCAAAGCCGGAACTGGTCACGAATCTAGTCTTGCGCTCTGTTTCGTCCGTCGCTTCCTCGCTGTTCCTTGGCGCCTTCTCCGCCGCGATTCTATCCAACTCCGGCTGGTCGTACATCTTGATACCTCCTGGTCTGAGTATAGCACTAGCTGAAACGATCATGTCGGGCCTTCGAAAAATCCGCGACAATGGGGTTTGTGGCTTGCCCTCCGGCGTCCAAGCATCTGGTCGGTTACGCAGTACGAGGCTATGATATACTTTGTTCGATTTCGATCTTGTGATGTCTCGCCCGAGCGCCCCGTCGAGTGTGAATCGGCTTCAGGCTGCACCAAGATAGGTGAGGTCTGGTCATGATTGTGAGAGACGGTGCTGCCTGGGAGCGCCCGCCTCAGGCGGGCGCTCCCAGGATCGGCCGTCGCGGGATATGAACAACTCGACCTCGTGCGACGACAGGAGCCATCATGTCTGGCCCACGGGTACTGGTCATAGACGACGACGAGAAGATTACCACCTCACTACGACGAGCGTTGGCGTACGCGGGTTATAGTACGGAAATCGCACATGATGGGGTGGAAGGGCTGTCCGCGGCCCGCGACAGTTGGCCCGATCTTGTCATCCTGGACATCCTGCTGCCCGGCATGAATGGTCTGGAGGTATGCCGTCGTCTGCGCGAGGGCGGTGACGTTCCGATCATCATGTTGACAGCCAAGGATGATATCTCTGACCGTGTGGCCGGTCTGGATATGGGCGCGGACGATTATCTGGTCAAGCCCTTTGCGGTCGACGAGCTTCTAGCGCGCGTTCGGGCCCTCCTACGTCGCCGCGAGCCGAAGGACCAACAGGTACTACGCTTTGCCGACCTGACCTTGGATGCGGCCAGCCGTGAGGTCATGCGTGGCGAGCGCTCCATCGAGCTTAGCGCCAAGGAGTATGACCTGCTGCTCCTATTCATGCGACATCCGCGCCAAGTGCTGACCCGCGACCTTATCTTCGAGCGCGTGTGGGGCTACGACTTCGGGGGCGAATCGAACGTGCTGGACGTCTATATCGGATATCTACGCAACAAGCTGGAAGCAGGCAGCGAGAAGCGTTTGATACATACGATACGGGGCGCCGGGTACGTGTTGCGGGAGTAGAGCAGTTGTCCATTCGGCTTCGGCTGACACTTTGGTACATGGGCGTCATGGCTGTCACTCTGCTGAGCGCGAGCTTCCTGCTGTACGTGTTCCTTCAGCATAACCTCGAGCAGGACATGGACCAATCTCTCGCCGCCAAGGCTAGCGATGTGGCGGCCAACATATCTCCCAGCGACCTTCCCTTCATCTTCGAGCTACGCAATTTCAACGCCTTTGCCTCGGCCGACACGTACCTCCAGGCGATCGATACGCAGGGTAGCGTCTACCGCACGCGGAACCTGGGCGATACCACGTTGCCACTAAGCAAAGAGACATCGGCAGCCGCCCAGCGGCTACAGCCCAGCCACGAGACGGTATTCTTGGAGGGGCAAAAGCTACGTCTTTATACGACGCCGCTGCTCTTCAGGGGAACCGCCATTGGCTATCTGCAGGTCGCGCGCCTCATGACAGCGGAGGATGCACTGGTGCGCCTCCAGCAGCTTCTGCTGGTCGGCAGTGCGGTCGGCGTAGTGCTCGCTGGATTTGTCGGCTGGCTGCTGGCGCGGGCCTCTCTTCGTCCCATCGACGCCATCCGCCAGGCGGCACACGCGATCGGACAATCTCGAGGATTGGAGGGGCGGGTCCCTTATCGCGGACCCACCGACGAGGTCGGCCGTCTTGCCGCGACATTCAACGAGATGCTGGAGCATCTGGAGGAAGCGTTCGTGGCGCAGCGACGCTTCGTCGCTGACGCATCGCATGAGCTTCGTACGCCCTTGACGAGCATGCGCATTAACGTGGACATTCTGCGTAAACAGGCCGATGGCAGGTCAACCGATGAGGCGGAAACCTTGGACGACATCGCCAGCGAGCTGGAAAGGCTGTCTCGGTTGGTAAGCGGTCTGTTGGACTTGGCCAGAGCCGACGCCGGTCAACATCTGGAACGTCGCTCGGCCGACCTCCGGAGCATCGTCGGAGAAGCTTGTGATCAGGCGCTCGTACTGGCTCGTGGTGTGACTTTGCGCGTGGTGGAGAGCGGTCCGATGGAGATCCTGGGTAGCCCTGATCATCTGAAGCAGTTGCTACTCATCCTTCTGGATAACGCCCTCAAATATACCCCACAAGGGGGGACGATTACTGTGGGCCTCACAGCGGCGGATGGCTGGGTGCAACTCCGCGTCGCGGATACCGGTATTGGCATCGCGCCCGAAGACCTGCCGCATGTCTTCGAAAGGTTCTACCGAGCGAACTCGGCCCGTCGCAAGCCGGGGACCGGTCTCGGTCTCGCCATTGCACAGTGGATCGCCACGGAACACGGTGGTCGGATCACGGTCGAAAGCATCCCGGGAGGCGGAAGCATCTTCACGGTCTGGCTGCCAACCACGGGACGGGTCAGCACGGTGGTCCATGCCTAAGTTGCCTTCGCGACCAGCTCTGCCCGTCATCTCCTTTGCCCAGTGGTCAATCTGCGAGATGGTTTCTTAGGCTACTCTTAGCTTTCTCTAAGCTTCGTCTTAGACTGACCTATTACAGTCGATAGGCTGATGCGAGTGGTGAAGCCTTCCTTTAGCTCGCCGTAGACCAGCAAACGGTGCGCCAGTGGCCGATGAATCGAACACGGCCAGATCCAACATTGGAGGTGAGGTTGTGTCCAGGAGACTCAAGAGCGGGCGTCTTAGTCTAGCAGCTATCCTTGCTGTGTCGTTCCTCTGGCTACTCTTTCCCATCGGGGCGTTCGCTGACGAATCGTCCGGCATCATCATGTCCACTCCGTTTCCATCCGTTGTCGCGGACAAGGGGAAGCAACTGACCTTCCCGATCGAGATAGTAAACAAGGGCCAGGTCTGGCAGCAACTGGATCTTCAGATAGCAGACGGAGGGGCCAGTTGGGGGGCTGCGCTGATCGACCGCGGATTGCAGGTGCGTAAGGTCATCCTGGCCCCCGGCAAATCGCAGTCAGTCGACTTCCAGGCAAAGCCGCCGACCGAGGCCCAAGCTCAGAGCTACGAGTTCCGTGTCCAAGCCGTGGGACAGAGCGGCGGTGTCCTGTCACAACTGCAACTGGACGTCACACTCCAGGACAAGGTCACCAAAGGGCTGGAAATGACTTCGCAATACCCCAGCCTGTCCGGACAAGTGGGAAACGCCTTCAGCTACAACGTAAATGTGACCAACAACGCGGATCAGGATCGGGACGTCAACCTCTCGGCCACCGCTCCGCAGGGCTGGCAAGTCAACTTCAAGCCGGCTTATGACACCAAGTTAGTCTCCACGATCCGCGTGAAAACGGCCAGCACGCAGGGTGTGGACATAGAGGTCACGCCGCCGCAGAGGACCGAGCCCGGCGAATACAACGTTACCATCCAGGCAACATCCGGCACAGACCGCACCCAGGTAGCCTTGAAGGCGGTCGTAAACGGCACCAGCAAGCTCGCCGTCTCTACGCCTTCAGGAGACCTTAGCGCAAAAGCAACGGTTGATTCGGTCTCCAAGGTGGCCATCACTGTAAGGAACACAGGCACCGCGCCTCTGCAACGCGTCAGCTTCTCGTCGTCCAAACCTGACCAATGGGAGGTCACTTTCGATCCGGCGACCATCGACGAGCTGCCCGCGGGTCAGGCCAAGGAGGTTGGCGTCCTTCTCAAACCATCCTCTAAGGCCCTCGCAGGTGACTACATGGTGACGGTCACCGCCTCCGCCCAGCAGGGCTCGAATCAATCCGCCTCTGATAGCAAGGATCTACGAGTGATGGTCGATACTCCAACTGTCTGGGGTTGGGTGGCTGTCGCAATCATTGTCGTGGTGCTTGGTGGGCTAGCTGGGCTTATCGGGCGACTGAGCCGGCGTTGAAACTGACGCTCAACATGTGCCGGTATTCCTGTGATGTAAACGCGCTCACGGTGGAGGTTCGTGCAGAATGTCTACAGTGAACACCGAGGCGAGTATCCTGCCATCTGGCGCCGTGGACGTCCGACCCACCGCGGGGTCGGTGTCCGTGGTCGAGACGAACGGACTCACCAAGCGATACAGCGATCACACGGCGGTCGACGGTCTCAACTTTCGCCTGGAGAGCGGACAGATCTTCGGTCTGCTCGGACCGAACGGCGCCGGCAAGACCACCACGATCCTGATGATCATGGGGCTGACGGAGCCGACAGATGGAACGGTTCGCGTGCTGGGGTACGATCCGGCCAGGGAGCCGTTGAAAGTGAAGCGGCTGGTAGGATATTTACCAGAGCATGTGGCCATGTACGATCAACTGTCCGCGCGGGAGAACCTGCTCTACACGGCTGACCTAAACGGTCTGCAACGCAAAGAAGCCAGAACCCGGATCGATTGGGCTCTCGATCGCATGGGGCTGACCGCCGTGGCGGAAAAGAGAGCCGGACAGTTCTCACATGGCATGCGGCAACGGCTCGGCATCGCCGACGTACTGGTCAAGAATCCCAAGCTAGTCGTTCTCGACGAGCCGACACTCGGACTGGACCCGGAAGCGGTCAATCATCTCCTGGACCTGATCCTGGAGTTGTGTCGCGAGGAAGGTATCACGGTGCTCCTCTGCTCACATCAGTTGCAGCAAGTGCAGCGCATCTGCAGCCGGGTGGGGATCCTGGTGAAAGGTAAGATGATTGCCGAGGGAACGATCGATCAACTGGCGGAGCAACTGGCCGGTGGTGTACGCACCCTGGAGGTCATGGCGACTCCCGGGGGGGGCGAGCTGGCGAAACTGCTGAGAGGGATCGAAGGGGTCGTCAGCGTCGACCAGGAGGAAGGCAACTGGATTGTCCGGTCGGCGGGCGACGTGCGTGGCGCCATCGCGAAAGCCGTGGTGCAGCGAGAATGGTCACTGCTGCACCTGCGGGAACGCGACTACGGTCTGGAAGAGATCTACCTCAGGTACTTTCGAGAGGGGTGAGCCATGCCAGGACTACTTGCCATCTACCGGAAGGAGTTGGCCGATCATTTCGGCAGCCGAAGATTCATCATTCTCTACCTGCTGGTCTGTCTGGCCTCGCTCTCGGCCACATACACGGCCGGCGAGTCGGTTCGCAGCGCGCTGGCGGGAAACACGGTACCCGGCTTTGTGTTCCTGTACTTGTTCACGGCATCCAGCGGCACCCTGCCGCCCTTCATCACCTTCATCGGCTTCCTGGGACCGCTGGTGGGCCTGGCCCTGGCCTTTGATTCGATCAACGGCGAGCAGAACCGCGGCACCTTGAGCCGCTTGCTCTCCCAGCCCATCTATAGAGACGCGGTCATCAACGGCAAGTTCCTGGCCGGACTCACGACGGTGTCCGCCATGTTGGTGAGCATCGTGGTGGTCGTCTCAGCTCTGGGCATTCGGATTCTGGGAGTTCTGCCAACCTTCGACGAGTCGGTTCGCCTGCTGGCCTTTCTGATCGTCTGTATCTTGTACGTCGGCTTCTGGATGGCGCTATCGACGATGTTCTCTCTACTGCTGCGGCAGACGTCGACGTCCGCACTGGCCGGCATTGCCACTTGGATCTTCTGCACCTTCTTCGTTACGATGATCGCGAGCACGGCGGCGAATGCAATCGTCTCTGTGGATCAAGCGATGGATGCCCAGACGGTCATCCGGAATGCCGAGCTCGCGCAGATGATTTCCCGCGTATCGCCCAACACCTTGTTCGACGAGGCCAGCACGGCGATCCTCATGCCCAACATTCCCACTCTATCGCCGATGGTCATGGTCAGCCAGACCATTGGCAGGCTTCCCAATCCCCTGCCGCTGACGCAAAGTCTGCTGCTGGTCTGGCCTCAGGTCGTGGGGCTTCTGGCTCTAACTAGTGCCTGCTTTGCCGCAGCCTACGTGAAGTTCATGACACAGGAGATTCGCTCGCTGTAGCGCCACCTGGACATAGCATGCAGGCGCAGCGACAGAAGGTGCGGGCGCATGGGGGAGACCTCTCCATGCGCCCTCTCATCGCCCAGACCTCCTGTCATCCCTGATGGTTTCTTAGCCTACTCTTAGCTTTCTTTCATACTTTCCTTACCCTCGCCTTGTACGATGATTATAGAGAATCAGGAGAGAGGCAAGATGGCATCTTCCAGTCGCCCCTCTCGCCCGGGGCTCTCAGACTAGCGAAGGCAGGCATTTACCCATGGCCCAACTTGTGCATCGGCACAGCGGCGGCACAATCCTGGTGGTGGACGACGATGCGGTGATGTGCCGCACGCTGTGCCGGCTACTGAAGGGACATGGCTACGAGGTGCACTTTGCTTCGGACGGATCACAAGCTATCAATCGGGCTGAATCGGAGCCGCCAGACCTGGTCCTGCTGGATCTGAACCTCCCGGACATAGACGGCCTACTGGTGTGCCAGGCGCTGAGGGCTGACCCTCGTACGGCGCATATCCCGATCATAGTGTTGACGGCCCGCGATGGAGTCGAGAACGAACGGAAGAGTCGCGCGGCCGGAGCCAGCGAGTACGTGTCGAAGCCGTTCGACGTGCACACGCTGCTCGGGCGCGTCAACTTGTACATAACCAGCCAACGTGTAGGAGGCAACTGATGGAAGAGTCAAGCAAGGGACCGAAAGGTAAGTGGATCCTGGGCTCGGTGGCCCTGTTCGCATTGGTGATCGGACTCATTGGCGGTGTGCTGCTCACCAGCGCAGCCGGCGCCACCATTAGCTCGGTTGGCGCCGCCCTGCGCTCTGTTTCTCTCATTTCACAGTCACAGTCCAGGCAAGCGGCGACTTCACCTGTTTCAGCAGGAGCGTCCAGGGCATCGAGCCAAACGGAGACCATGTACCCGACCGTGCAGGCAGCTCAAACGGCCGGACCGGCCGTGGTGACGGTGGTCAATTCAATCGCCCCGTCCCAGAGTGGGCAAGGCGGATTCCGCCATCCGGGCGGCGTCATCCCTCAGACTCCGCAACAGCAACAACCGACGGCTGAAGGCTCTGGAATCATCATCGACAGTGACGGCCACATCTTGACCAACGCGCACGTGGTGGACGGTGGCAGCAACTACCAGATTATCTTTGCCAACGGCACGAAAGCCGACGCGAAGCTGATCGGCAAGGACACCTACAGCGATCTGGCGGTGCTCAAGGTTGACGGCACGATGCCGGCCGTCGCGACGTTCGGGGATTCCTCGAAGCTGCAGCCCGGAGAGCCGGTCATCGCCATCGGCAGCGCTCTCGGCGATTTCCGCAATACGGTAACCAGTGGGGTGGTCAGTGCGCTGGGACGCAAACTGGATGGACAGAGCGGCACCCAGCTCACGAATCTCATCCAGACGGACGCCCCGATCAACCACGGCAACAGTGGTGGGCCTCTGGTCAACATGCGGGGCGAGGTCGTGGGCATCAATACGGCGGTCGTGCGTGGTTCCAGCATCACGGGTGACGCGGCCGAGGGACTTGGCTTCGCTGTCCCCAGCAACACGGCCAGTTCCACGGCCCAGGAGTTGATCAGCAAGGGCACCGTGACCCGACCATACCTGGGTGTCTCCTACCAACAGCTCAATCCGCAGTTGGCCTCGTTCTACAACATCTCGGCGCAAGAAGGTGCCCTGATCATGGAGGTGATACCTGGAGGCCCGGCAGACAAGGCGGGGCTCCAGAAGAATGACGTTATCCTGGACGTGAACGGGCAGAAAGTGACCGAGGATGTCACCCTGAGCGAGGTCCTATTAAAGTACAAGCCAAACGACAAGGTCGGGCTGACCATCGACCGGGAGGGCAAGCAGAACTCGGTCGACGTAACGCTCGGCGAGCGTCCCAGCAACTAAGACTCAAGACCTAGCCTGCGAAAAGACGAAACGGTCTGGACGGACGGTCCGGTTCGCTGGACAGTCCGTCCACGGCGTAACGTTTCGTCCTATCGCTCGTTTAATCATGTGCGACCCGTATCCCAGACTCGATGAGTTGAGTAGTTGCCGGGTACAGAGTAAGGGGCATGCGGCTTTCCTAAAGCGAAGGCCAGATCATCCGCTGGTGGGGTCGATGTGAGGCCAGTACCCGAGCAATCTCCAGACGTCATCGATCCTTGCGATGCGGGCTGCAATCTGCAGGCGCTCGCAAAGGCTCCGCGGCCCTGCAGGCATACATAAGCAGGTGACCCGGCGAGGAGGTAAGTGAGGTGACAACAGCGCTCAAGGAGCTTCGATACATAGACGAACCGAGAGGCGAGTCGCAGCGTTCTCCAGTTCAGCTCGATAGTGGGAGAGACGAGACCGCACCGGTCGATGATCACGAGAGACTCTACATGCAGGAGATTGCGCGGGTTCCGCTGCTCTCACTGGAGCAGGAACGGATGCTCACCCGGCAGGTGGCCGAGGCAAGGCAAGCCGAAGCTCTGCTCGAGTCCGGAAATGCCCACGGTCCGCAGCGCCAGGCGCTGTTGGATGCGGTAGCGGTAGGGCGCGAGGCACGGGTCAAGCTCGTCGAAGCCAACCTGCGTCTGGTCGTGAGCGTCGCAAAACGCTACGTAGGCCGCGGACTATCCCTCCTCGATCTCATCGAGGAAGGAAACATCGGGCTCATCAAGTCCATCGAAAAGTTCGACCATCTCAAAGGCTTCAAGTTCTCGACGTATGCGACGTGGTGGATTCGACAAGGGGTCACGCGTGCGATTGCCGATCGGGCGCGGACCATCCGCATCCCGGTTCACATCGTGGAGTATCAGACACGCCTGGCTCGTGTCATGCATGAGCTCGAGCAACAGCTAGGGCGATCTCCCAGCCCGGCGGAGGTTGCGAACGCTCTGAGCGTGAGCGTGGAGAAGATCGAGGAGATTCGGAAGACTTTCCAGCAGCCTGTCTCGCTTGATTCGCCCCTGAGCGACGAGACCGGAAGCCAGCTGAGCGACCTGATCCCCGACAACGATGCGCTGCAGCCCGTGGACGTCGTGGCAAAGCGTGCGCTACGCGACCACATGGCGGAAGCGTTGGAAGGGTTGACCCCCCGAGAGCGAACCGTTCTGGAGTTGCGCTTCGGACTGGGAGAGGGAACCTGCCAAACCCTGGAACAGATTGGGGTCCGGCTCGGGGTCACACGCGAACGGGTCAGGCAGATCGAAGTCGAGGCGCTCGCGCGCCTACGGCAAGAAGGTTCAGTGCGCCAATTGCGAGCGTACCTGGACTGATGCTCGGGTAGACCGGTTGCGTAGCGATGCAAATGTGGCAGGCTGCTTAGTACTACAACCGTAGTTCATCGAACTTCTCATCTTGAGCACCGCCTCTGTTGGTCATTCTGAGGCGCGCACGCCGAAGAATCCGCGCCCCTCGCCCCCGGAGGTACGGATTCTTCGCGCTGC
>SCTZ01000201.1 GCA_004297765.1 Chloroflexota bacterium
GCGGTGCGGAAGCGTCGGTTGCCCTACCCACCCCTGAAAGGATCACGAGATGCCGCGCGCCAGCGCCTGCGCGAACAGCTACAGACATCAGCGAAATCTTAGCACCATTGGGCGGGATCGCCCGCCACGCCTCGGCACCGTGGGCCATGATGGCACCCTGCTCGGCCATCGAGATGACGACGGTCTCCACTCCGTTTGTCGCAATGGAGCGCGCTGCTTCCACGACTGCGCTCACGTCAGGCAGAGGATGTCCAACGAGTTGCTCCGCTTCTTCAATGTTTGGCTTGATCAAGGTAGGGCGCGCAGCGACTCCCAGACGTAGCGACTCGGCGCCGGCATCGAGGATGGTTTTGATCCCCGCGTCACGGGCACGCTGAATGTAGTCGGCGTAGATGCTGTCTGGCGCTCCCGGAATGAGGCTGCCGCCTAGCGCGAGCACCCTGCAGGCCATGAGCCAGGGCTGAAGCTCTCGAGCCAGAGCCTCCAGTTGTCGCTTGCCTACCCTGGGACCTCGCTCATAGAAGCTGCTGCCTAGACTGCTTTTCTGGTCGAAGATCGTCACATTCAGACGGGTCTGACCGGCTACGCGCAGGAAGCTGTATTGCACGCCTTGGTCGGTCAGCGCTCGTTCGATCACGCTACCCATCTCGCCAGCTAGGAACCCAAAGGCGATTGTCGGCCAACCGAGACGATCGACCATGCGAGATACGTTGATCCCTTTGCCTCCGGCGTCAAGCTGCGAATTCCTGACCCTGTTAACCTCGCCAATCGCGAGCCGATTGACCTGAATGATCTTGTCCACAGCCGGATTTAGGGTAAGGGTAACGATCATGGCGGATCACGTATCCTCTGAGACCTGGTTGTGTATTTGCGGAGCAGCAAGAAGCGGGCCAGGGCTAAGAGCCCAAGGTTATCAGGACGCTCTAGGTGCAAGTCTTGCAGCAGGAGGGTGTAGACGCAGGCGCGCCTGCATGGATCGGACGCATAGCGAAACCTGACGGTGACCATGGCAGAGAAAGCTACTTCAGTGGCGGTGGGAGCATCAGCGGCCTGGCACAATCTGGATGTGGAGCAGGTGCTGCGGTCACTGGGAGTCGGACGGGACGGCTTGAGCTCAGAGGAAGCTCTCCATCGCCTGACGACCTTTGGCCCCAACGAGCTGCGTCGGGAAGCTCGCGTCTCGCTTCTGAGGCTCTTTCTCCATCAATTCGAGTCCTTTCTGGTCGTCATTCTTCTGATCGCGACGGGCATCTCAGTGCTTCTTGGAGAGTTGCTGGATGCGGTCGTCATCCTCATCATCGTCCTTCTGTCGGCCGTGCTTGGTCTGATTCAGGAGCACCGCGCATCGCGAGCCCTGGAGGCCCTCAGGCGTATGGCGGCCCCGACCTGCGACGTCGTGCGAGGTGGAGAGGAGCTGGAGATTCCTGCCCGCGAACTTGTGCCGGGGGATTTAGTCCTTCTCATGGCTGGTGATCGAGTGCCCGCAGATGGCCGTATTGTGGAGTCCTTCAACCTCAGCGTCGATGAGTCGGCCCTCACGGGGGAATCACAGCCAGTGGACAAGCAGATCGAGACGCTTCCTCTTGAGCTAGCGCTGGCAGATCGGACCAACCTGGTGTACGCCGGCACCACGATCATTCAAGGGCGCGGTCTGGCTGTGGTAGTGGCGACGGGCATGCGCACTGAGTTTGGGAAGATCGCTCATTTGGTCCAGTTGGAGGAGGACGAGCGTCAGACTCCTCTCGAGCGGCGCATGGGAGAAATCGGCCGTCGTGTGGGTGTGGCCGCCTTGGCACTAGTGGGGTTGGTCGTCGTACTGGGAATGCTGCGCGGCGAGGCTATCTTTGACATGTTTCTGTGGGGAATTAGCCTGGCCGTGGCGGCTGTGCCGGAAGCGCTTCCGGCCGTTGTGACGGGGGCCTTGGCCATCGGCGTACAGCGAATGGCCCGCCGCGGTGCCATCGTACGGCATTTGCCCGCCGTGGAGACGCTGGGCTCAGTCACGGTTATTTGCTCAGACAAAACGGGTACACTCACCAGGAACGAGATGACGGTGCGGCGTGTGTGGACGGATGACTCGGAGATCGAGGTGACCGGCTCAGGCTACGAGACACAAGGGGAGTTGTTGGTGGATGGGCATCCACCGGGCGGGGATCTCGATCTTGCCTGGCTGGGACGGGTGGCCGTTCTCTGCAATGACGCTCGCCTTGTGCGGGATGATACAGGTCATCATGTGCAGGGCGATCCTACAGAAGGCGCGCTGCTTGTACTTGCGGCCAAGGAGGGTTGTGAGCCAGAGCCGGTGCGCCTATCTTATCCTCGCCTGGATGAGATTCCCTTCAGCTCCGTGCGCAGATTCATGGCCACGCTTCATGTGGCTCCTGACGGCGGCGGTCTCGTAGGCATGAAAGGGTCCGCGGAGTCCGTCCTAGTCCATTGTAGCTATTACCGATCAGGCTCCGAACTCGTGCCTCTGAACAAGGAGGTACGCGATCGCATATTGGCCGTCGGCGAGGACATGGCCCGGCAGGCTCTGCGTGTTCTGGCGCTGGCGTCCCTTCAACTGTCCAGCCCTCATAATGTCGATCTCGCCGAAATGATAACGGAGCGGAGGCTCACCTTTGAGGGGTTGGTGGGAATGATCGATCCACCGCGTGACGAGGCACGGGGCGCCCTCGCGGCGGCCGAGCAGGCCGGAGTGCGCACGATCATTATTACCGGGGATCATCGGCTCACCGCCGTGGCTATCGCCACGGATCTCGGTCTAATGGGGAACGACCAACTGGCCATCACGGGGGCCGAGATGGAGCGCCTGAGCGATGGGGAGTTGGAGCAACTTGTTGATCGCGTGGCTGTTTACGCGCGGGCTGCGCCGGAGCACAAGTTGCGTCTCGTGTCGATCCTTCAGAAGAAGTCAGAAGTTGCGGCGATGACGGGCGATGGCATCAATGACGCGCCTGCCTTGCGACGGGCCGATATCGGGATCGCCATGGGCATTTCCGGGACCGACGTGACCCGGGAAGCCTCTGACCTGGTGCTGGCCGACGACAACTACGCCACAATTGTAGCGGCTATTGCGGAGGGACGCGTCATCTACGACAACATCCGCAAATTCATCCGCTATCTGCTCAGCACCAACGCGGGCGAGATCCTGACCATGTTTCTGGCCGTGCTGATCGGGTTGCCAGTCCCACTCCTGGCCATCCAGATCCTATGGATCAACCTGGTGACGGATGGTCTTCCGGCTCTAGCCCTGGGGGTCGAAGTCTCCGAGCAGGGTGCTATGCTTAGACCTCCTCGGCACCCCCGCGAGAGCATCTTCGCCCGAGGTCTCTGGCAACACATACTTTGGGTCGGCGCGTTCATGGCAGTTGGGACTCTGGCGGTGATGGTATGGGGTCTGAGCAGCTATTCGCTGGAAACGGCCCGGACGATGGTTTTCTTGACTCTGGCCGCGTTTCAAATGGCGCATGTCCTCGCTATCCGCTCGGAGAGAGCATCCCTCTTTATGCTGGGACTGCTAAGCAACCCCTATCTTGCCGGGGCGGTAGCTCTGACTCTCGCTTTGCAGTTTGGCGTCATCTACATTCCTGTCCTTAGGGAAAGCTTCCAGACTACTCCTCTCGACGCCCTCCAATTGCTGGTTTGTCTGGGAGTGGCAAGCTCGCTGTTTTGGGCGGTGGAGTTCGAGAAGTGGATGTACCGACGCCGAGCACCCGAGGGCCCGACAACGAGTGCAGAAAGGCGGACGGACAACGCCTGAGACTCGTCGCCTCCTATTGGTCTTATGCTCTCCTCTCGTTGAAGGCCGTGGAACGATGGACTATAATGAGCCGGCAGGTTGCGAATCGTGTCTGGTATGGAGGAGCAGGAAATGGTTCGGGTCGCGGTCGGTTGTGATCACGCCGGGCTTGAGTTGAAGCGCAAAATCGTGTCTCATCTCGAGGATCTCGGGCATCAGGTGCTGGATCTCGGCACGAACACCGAGGATTCTGTCGATTATCCCACCTTTGCCCTGGCGGTGAGCCAGGCCGTCGTTAGAGGGGATGCTGAGCGCGGCATCCTCGTATGCAAGACTGGCGTAGGCATGTGCATGGTGGCTAACAAAGTGCCCGGTATCCGGGCCTGTCAGGTCTACGATCCGGAGACGGCTATCTTGAGCCGGGAGCACAACGACGCGAATGTTCTGGCGCTCGGAGGGGGCGTGATCGACCATCAGACGGCCTTGGAAGTCGTCGCGGCCTGGCTGAAGGCCGAATTTGCAGGCGGACGCCATGAGCGCCGGGTATCGATGATCCGCGAGATCGAGCGATCCGTCCTGCAGCGTGAGGTCCATGAACGCTCCTAGTAGCCAGGGCGACTGTCCTACTGCCGGATACTCGTCCTCTTCCCCTTCCGGTCTCCGGGTCCAGGCCGTCATCTTTGACGTGGACGGCCTCATGGTTGACAGCGAGCCGCTCCAGACCCAAGCCTGGGATATCTACCTGGAGCCGTTCGGGCATCGAATCGGTCCCGCGGAGAAGGCTCTTCTGCTGGGCCGGCGTGTGATCGAAAGCGCTGCGGTGTTGAAATCCCGTCTGGATCTCCCCGGCGAGCCTGAGGCGATCGTGGCTGCGCGCAGGCCGATCCTGTTCTCCCTGATTCGCGAGAAGCTCCGACCGATGCCTGGTCTGTACGATTTGACCGCGGCCTGTGCGCGGCTGGGGCTCGCGACGGCGGTGGCGTCGTCCAGCTACGCGGACTACGTTGCTCTGGTCTTACGGCTGACCAACCTGGAATCTCGGTTTGCCGCGGTCGTGACCGGCGATCAGGTTAAGTCCGGCAAGCCCGATCCAGAGGTTTTTGTAAGAGCGGCGGACTGTCTCGCGGTTCATCCATCGCGTTGTCTGGTCCTCGAGGATTCGCCCAACGGTGTCCTTGCGGCCAAGCGCGCTGGCATGTGGTGCGCAGCTATCAACGCATCGCCTGCCGCGATGCGCGAGTTGTCCGCAGCCGACGTGATCCGTCCTCAGCTCGGTGACGTGATTCCCGACATTGTGCGCTGGGCGAACCGGGCGGAGTAATCCCACTCGCTCCTACCTTTCTTCTCGGTTGTCCTAGTGCGTCGCATAGCGCGGCGGTTGTACAATACATGGGAGAGTCTGAGCCACTGATGGGCAGAGATTGGGGATGACGTATAATGAAGGTATTTACTGCATACATCGAGTATGATCCAGAGACCGGTCTGTATGTGGGAACGGTGCCGGGGATCCCCGGGGCGCACACACAAGCGGCAACGTTGGACGAACTTCGAGAGAATCTCAAAGAAGTCCTGGAGCTGTGCCTCAGCGAATACCAGGGAGATACCGGAGATCTACCGCAGTTCGTAGGGGTGCAGCAGATCGAGGTTTCCGCATGACCCGCACCCCTATGGTGGACTTTAGAACCATGGACAGGCTGCTTGTTCAGCTTGGTTTCGCCCCTGTTCGACAAAAGGGGAGTCATGTGTTCTATCGTCATCCGGACGGTCGGACAACCACTGTGCCACACCACTCTGGCAGAGACCTGGCTCGTCCATTGGTCCGTGAGATCTTGCTTGAAATCAAGCTAACGCCAGAGCAGTTTGTAGCTGAGCTGAAAAAGCTATGAGGAAAGAGTATTGGTAGTCTTATCCCCCATCCAAACAGCCGGCGCCGGCCGATACTCCTCTGGCAGAAGCTCCGCGATCTTGCTCATGATGAGGTCGGTGGCGGCTGCAACCGCTGCGCGCTCGATTCTGCCCTTCCGATCGGGCAGGTGATAGGGCACGCCGATGGTGACGGTGATACGCGGTCGCCGCACGATCACCTGCAGCCCTTCGACGGCCTGGGTTCCGGTGATGGCAACGGGTAGGATCGGCGCCTGCGAGTGCAGGGCCAGCAGCGCTGTGCCGGGATGACAAGGACCCAGATGCCCACTGCGGCTGCGGGTTCCCTCGGGAAACATGCCCAGGGCAAGACCGGCTTTCAAGACGTCGAGACCCTTGCGAAGAGCTTGCCGATCCTGCTGACCTCTAGCTACTGGGAAGGCTCCGAAGGACGCGACGATCAGTCCGGCCAAAGGGTTTCGCCACAACTCCTGCTTGGCCATGAAGGCGATGCGGCGAGGGATGCAGGCGCTGAGAAGGGGCGGATCGGCCAGGTTGAGGTGGTTGGCCGTGACGATCAGAGGACCGCGGAGCGGAACATTCTCCTGTCCGTACGTTTCCCATCTGCTAAAGGCGAGCAGCAGCCCCTTCATGGTTAGGGTGCAGGCGTCGTAGAAGAGGTTATTCACCGTCCAACTCCCGCAGGATGGCAGCCACGACCTCATCGATGCTCAGGTGGTCGGTATCGACGAGGATGGCGTCCTCGGCGGGCTTGAGCGGGGCGACTATGCGCTGGCTGTCGATCCTGTCGCGTTCCAGGAGGTTTTGGAGGATGCCCTCCTGGCTCGCGTTCTGCCCTCTGGCCCGGAGCTCTTCGTAGCGGCGGCGCGCTCGGACCTGCGGCGAGGCGACCAGGAAAATCTTAAGATCGGCGTCTGGCAGTACCACCGTCCCCACATCGCGCCCCACCATCACGATTCGACCACGCGCGGCCAGCGCCCGCTGCTTTCCCAGCAGCGCCCGCCGCACGCCCGGAATGCGTGAGACCTGGGAGACGTGCGCCTCGACCTCAGGCGACCGCACGGCCCAGGTGGCGTCTTGACCGTCGAGGAGCACCGTATATAGTCGCCCGTCCTGGATCGTGGGCGACGTGATGTCTATCGAGCTGCCTTCCGCGACGCCTACGATGGCATCCTCAGCGTCAAGTGATACATCGCTGCGCAAAACTGCCAGGGTCACGGCACGATAGATGGCTCCTGTGTCGACAAAAGTGTAGCCAAGTTGCTCGGCTAGCTTTTTGCCAACGACGGTCTTGCCGGATGCGACCGGGCCGTCTATGGCGATAACGGTACCACGCTTGGGCACGCCATTCCTCCTTGGGTTGGTCGCGATAACTATGCGCGTTCCGATCCGCTCAATCCGAGCGCGCGGCGCAGATCGGTCAGCTCGGCTGGCGTCATGGGGCGCACGGCGCCGGACGGAAGCGAGCCGAGTGGGAGTGGACCGATCCTGACCCGCATGAGACGCAGCACCGGATGTCCGACGGCCTCGCACATACGACGCACCTGCCGCTTGCGTCCCTCTCTTATGACGATGCGCAGCCAGGAACTGCCCGCTGGACCGTGAGAGCTGCCGTGCAGCGGCTCCGCGCCGGTGACGCGCGCTGGCGCGGTTCGAATATCGTCGATGACTACTCCTCGGCGCAATGCAGCCAGCTCCTCTGCTGTGGCGCGGCCGGCGACGTTAACTAGGTACTCTTTCTCCAGCTCGTGACGCGGATGGGTCATACGATAGGCCAAGTCGCCATCGTCGGTCAAGATGAGAAGCCCTTCCGAGTCAAGATCCAGCCTTCCCACCGGGAAGACCCGTCGACCGGGGGCGAGGGCCGAGGGTATCTTGGAGCGGAGCAGATCGATCACGGTCGGCCGACCATGCGGATCTGAGACCGTTGTCACGTAGCCCACCGGCTTGTTCATCACATAGTACTGGGGTTCTTCTGGAATCTGAATCGGCCGACCGTCGACGGCGATCCGTTGACTTCGGGGGTCCACTTTGGTCCCTAGCTCCGAGACCACTCGGCCGTCTACGGTGACCCGTCCTTGCCTGATGAGCTCCTCGCAGCCCCGGCGAGAGCATAGCCCGGCTCTAGCTAAGGTCCGCTGCAGGCGCTCCTGGCGCGGTCCCTCACCGGGAGGTGGAGCGGTCATACAGGAGAAGTGGGGCCAGGGCGCTGTTGCCGAAGTCATACAGGGCCTGGGCCATCGCGTTCGGATCGCGGCTCTGATCGCTCGGGCGAGTGAGGGTAACCTGCAGCTTGGTGTATAGTCCCTGCCACTTAGGGACCATTTCGAAGCGCGGCGACTTGAAGGCGAGGCCGGCGCTAAGTCCTCCGTCGCCGATTGGAGATTGGAACTGACCCGCCGGTGGATAGATGGACGCCCAGGAGTACTGGCTGAAAGCCCAGTCGATGAGCGCCTTGGTGTCGCGGACGTATTCGTAGCTGCCAAGGACGGTGACCAGGATGCGGTGGCCGCCTCGGGTCGCCGAGGCCACGATGCACTGCAAAGCCAGGGTGTCGTAGCCGGTCTTGACCCCATCCACGCTCGGATCGATGCTCGGCTCGCGCACGAACCGATTCGTGTTGGAGACCGGTAGGTCGCGCGGTCCCTCGATGACGTAGGCGCCAGTCGAGATAATCTTGTTGATGATGGGGTACTTCACCAGCTCGCGCGCAATGATAGTCAGGTCGTAGGCGCTCGTGTAGTGCCCGTCGGTGTCCAGACCATGGGCCGTCTTGAACTGGGTATCTTTCAGTCCGAGTTCCGCGGCGCGATCGTTCATCATCTTCACAAAGTTGTCGATGGACCCTTTGCCGATGTATCCTGCGATGACGTTGGCCGCGTCGTTGCCCGATGGCAGGAGCAGTCCCCACAGCAGTTGCTCCAGTGTCCACTGCTGTCCGACGTCCACCCACATTCTTGAGCTTTCGGTTCCCTCCAGCGGTTCCAGGTCTTCCTGCCGGACCGTGACCTTGTCTGTGAGGTTGCCGCGCTCCATGGCCAGCAGAGCGGTCATTATCTTGGTCGTGCTTGCCATGGGAAGGCGCGTGCGCCCGTTGCTCTCCCAGACGAGCCGTCCCGTGTCCAGATCCATGATCACGGCAGCTTTCGCCAGAGTAGAGGTCGTTCCGACCTGCGCGAGTTGGTCGAGCTGGAATCCATATACCGGGACCTGCTCGGCGTCCGATTCGGTCAAGCGGGGGGGACCGAAGGCCAGGTTTAGCGGACAGAGTAGTAGTATGAGCAAGTATATCAAGCGTTTCCGCAGCATGTCGTCCCCACAGAGCGCTGCCGGCCCAGGCAGCTCGGTTATAAGGCCCGCTCAGGCAAGCTTTCAGCAGGCGAGCGTGGGCCCTAATGAATTATAAACAGTGTGGTGGGCAGGGGGCAACTATGAATCTTTATGAATTATTGAGCTCTTTTCGTCCGATTTGCTGATGGACGTCTCTTTGGTGCATGTGCGGGACCGGGCCGCGCGCCAGGAGAAATACAACGCGCCCGCCGCGGCCAATAGTCCGAGCGCGAGTCTGGATGGAGGATTCGCCTCACCGGTTACCGGAAGCCGATCGGCTGTGCTTGTCGGGGCATCCGACGCCTCCCTCGCCATGGTGGTAGAGACGACCGGCGCCATACCAGCTTTCGCGGGCACGGTAGCAAAGGAAAACGAGATGTACGCGGATGTAGACTTCGGTGTCGCCCAACCGAGGGACAAGGTTGGGCTCGGCGCTGGCGTCTGAGATCGGGCAACCGTCAAGGACGGTAGGGGTGTGCTGGCGCCTGGCTGAGTTATGAGATTGCGGTATCCGAGAGTGGGCGAAGAAGTGCGGCTCCACGCATCTCCATTGTCAACGACGCGGGCCCAGGATTCATCACGGTAGGCGGCTGGGTAGGACCATTGGTCCGCGGTCACGCCGTCCGGCCGGATGAGGCGAATTTCGTCGCCGTCGTTGTTGAGGTGCAGCCGGGTCGCGCGACCGAAGAAGTAGCGAAACTCGCCCGCGCCGATCAGAAGCGGCGGGTTCGTGTCCGGGATGGTGTAGCGGGCACCAGACCCATCGACCAGGCGCCATCCTGTGAGATCGACCGCCACCGTGCCGCTATTGTACAACTCAATCCACTCGTCGTCCGAGTTGCGCTGCTCATCTCCGTTCCAATCGATCTGGGAAGGGTAGGCAAGAAACTCGCTGAGCAGCACTCTGGTGGAGTAGGTGGGGCTCGTGGGCGTGGGGGTGAGCGATGGGGTTGAGGTTTTGGTGGAAGTCGGAGTGAGGGTTGCCGCTGGAGTGCGCGTGCGGGTTGGGGTTCTGGTGCGCGTGGCCGTGCGCGTCGCTGTTGCTGTCTTGGTCGTCGTTGGGGTGCTCGTGGGCGCCTGAGTGATGAAGTTGCGGCTTCCCAGGGTGGGCGACGTGGTGCGGCTCCATAGTCCGCCGCCATCGACAGCGCGGGCCCAGGATTCGTCAGGGTAGGCGACCGTGTAGCCCCACTCGTCTTCTACCACACCGTCCGGTCGAAGGAGGCGTATCTGGTCGCCATCGTTGTTGAGGCGCAGGCTGGTCGTGCTGGCGAAGAAGTAACGGAACTCGCCCGCGTCGATGCGAGGCGGTGGACTGCTGGCCGGGATCGTGTACTGACGACCCGAACCCTCGACCAGGCGCCATCCTGTGAGATCGACTGCCTTCGTGTCGCCGTTGTACAGCTCGATCCACTCGTCGCCAGAGTCAGGCTGTCCATCTCCGTTCCAATCGATCTGAGTCGGGTAGGCTAGGATCTCGTTGAGCAGGACCTTGTTGTTGCTGTGCGCGGAACTGGTCGACGTGGGCGTGCCGGTGACGGACGGGGTGGATGTTCTGGTGGCACTCGGGCTGCTGGTTGGAGTAGCTGTGGGGCTGTTGGTGGACGTCACCGAAGGACTACTGGTTGGCGTGGCAGAGGGTGTGTTCGTGGCTATGGAGGAAGGATAGCTGGTGGACGTGGCAGTTACGTCATGGCTTTCCAGGAAAGACACGTCATCCACGTAGATCCGAGCCGCCCCACTGCCGAGGGGAACGAGTACGATGCTGAGCCGCGCCGATCGGGCGCTGTCCGGCGACTGAACATCGTCGGTCGACAACGTTTGGAAGTTGGGATCGTCCTGGTCGATTCGTCTGGTGGATTCGGTGTAGGCGATGGCTGGTCCAAAACCGCCGGTCGACTTGTGCCAGGAGATCTGTAGATAAGCCTCCAGCACGGTTGGATCATTCTTGAGGACCTGTGCGCTGAAGACGTAGGGACGCGCGGCGATGACGTCGGTCACCTGGTACAGCCGCTTGCTCGTGGGGTCATTGCTGCGCAGCTCAGCGGCGTACCGTCCTGAGACAACCGGGGACAGAACGCGCGTTAAGGTACCTCCGCTAACGAGCCAACTGCTCGGCGTTGTGCCGTTTCCGTCTTCGAAGCTGCCGTTCATCACGTGCTCTGCAGGTTGACCGGCCGCTGTTAGCGTCGTGATGAGCAGTGAGAAGATCAGCAGCGCGCCAGCGAACGACAATGGAAACCAATCGCCTCTGCACATGCGTGGTATCAGATCCTCATGGCTCATCCATGGAGTGGCGTTCACCTACGATGTAGCGTGCGCAAGTATGCCAGGTAGCATTATAGCAGATTGCGCGGGGAGAAGGAAAGCTAGCGCAAACCGGCCAGGGCGGCAAATCGCCCGGCGGTGCCGCCGGAGGCTCGATGGGAGAAGAAGGTCTCCTGGTGGCAGGCCGTGCAGAGCGCCGCGGTCTCGATGCGCCTGGCGGTTATCCCGGCCTGCAGCAGTTGGAGGCGGTTGGCGGCCCACAGGTCGAAGAAGCGCTGTCCGGTGCGGGTCAGTACCGCGGGGGCGCCCTCCGCGCCCTGCGCGTCGTGCCAGGCTTGGACGACCTCCTCGCCGACCTCGTAGCAGCATGGCCCGATGGAGGGACCGATGCCGACCCGGATGTTTACCGGACGGCATCCGAAGACGGACACCATGGTCTGGACAACTGCTCGCGGCATCCCTTTGACCGTGCCGCGCCAGCCGCAATGGGCCAGCCCGACCACGCGCTTCACCGGATCGTAGAGGGTCAACGAGGCGCAATCGGCCAGACTGACCAGCAGCACGGCTCCCGGGGCGGTGCTCACGATGGCGTCTGTGGCGGGAAAGGCGGGGAAATCGATGTCCTCGTCCGAGCCCAGCCACTGCTCCTCCGTGAGCGTGGCGACGGTGGTGCCATGCACCTGTTGGGCTGTGATCAGCGCGTGGTGGCTGCAGCCCAGGGTATGGCACAGACGATTGCGGTTGGTCCGCACGTTCTCCGGCTTGTCTCCCACGAGAAAGGACAGGTTCAGGGTCGCGTGCGTTTCCTCGCTCACGCCGCCCAGGCGTGTGGATATGCCGTGCAGAAGCTGGGGGAACCTGGCTAGACTCCTGAACTGGTAGACCGGGACCGGGATATCTCCGTGGTAGATCACGCGCTCAACCTCGCGGACATCCTCGCTCCACGGTGGTGTGAGAGGCGCGGAGCGGCGTGAGATCTGTTGCCGAAGGGACTGGCTTGGGGCACTCAGCGATCAATCGAGGTCGTTTCCGGCGGAGAGAGCATCCCCGGGTGCGGATTCGGCCTCGTCCGGCATCTCCCCGGCCTCCATTCGATCGACCATCTCGTCGAACTCCGGACCGAGGTCTTCGCCCATCTCGTTTCCCATCCGACGGGCCCAGCGTGCAATGCTGCGCGGATCGTTCTCGTCCAAATCGGAGAAGGTGGACGAGTCGCTGAGAGCTTCGAGACGGTCGTCCTCGGACCTGAGCACGGCGAAGGTCGAGATCAGACGACTCATCGCGTGGTTTCCGCAGTGGGGGCACTGCGGCTCGACGGTGGACGAGAAGCTGCGGAGGAAAAGACTACTCTTCCGCTTGCAGTGCTGACAGCGGTATTCATAGATCGGCATAGGCTTGCTCCTGTGCATCTTGCGGCTGATTGGATTATAGCATAGCGTTTCGTGTGACTAAAGTCCTATGGGCGCGGGGATGGCGGGCGGTATCATGAAACTAGCCAGGTCGGCACAGCGACTACGGGAGTCTGGCGGCTGGTGGTCTCAAGCAAAATAATGTGGTACATGGATGGGCGCTGACCCCGCCACCCCCTGGGCGTCATGAATGCCGCCCCTACGGCGGGGGTACCTCGTCTAATTGTTGCAGATTATTGGCTGCCCGTCTGCCTCTGATTTCTGCGGGGGATCGCCTTTAACGGGGCCCGCGGTTCACGGTATAATGGTCGGACACGCTGACCGGGAGCACCAGCCCGGCAATCGGAGGGGGAAAGAATGAGCCGGAGCGCTTTGAACTTTGTCAGGGCCGGCCTGATCTACTTTTTGCTGGGTGGTACACTGGGGACCGCTATGTTCGTCAGGGGCGACTGGATTGTGCCGCTGCGGCCGGTCCACACCCACTTCTTGCTGCTCGGGTGGGTGTCGATGCTAATCTTCGGCGTGGGGTACCATATCCTTCCCCGCTTTCGAGGCAGACCGCTCCATAGCGAGAAGATCGCGGACGCCCAATTCTGGCTTGCCAACCTTGGTCTGCTAGGCATGGCCGTCCTGTGGCCTCTGAGCTACGGCGGGCAGACCTGGGCTGTCTCGGGCCTGACCCTGTTCGGCGTGATCGAGCTCGTGAGTCTCTACCTGTTCGCCTACAACATGCTGCGAACGTTAGGTTGAGATGGCGCATCCATCGGTAAGGAGATCCAAATGAGTTCAGCAAATGTTGACACCATCCTGGCGGCGCTCAGCCGCGTGATCGAGCCGGAGCTTCACCGGGATCTGGTTTCTCTCAATATGGTGAGGGACATCGTCGTCGAGGGCGACGCGGTCCGTCTCACTCTCATGCTCACAACACCTGCCTGTCCGCTGAAATCCGAGATGAAGCGGAGCGTGGAGCAAGCTGTACTGGCCGTTCCGGGCATCAAGCGGGTGTCGGTCGATCTCAAGTCACAGGTCCCGACGGCTAAGCCCGTTTCCGCGGAGCTATTGCCGGGTGTGCGGCATACCATCGCCGTTGCTAGCAACAAGGGTGGTGTCGGGAAGTCGACCGTGAGCGTCAACCTGGCCGTCGCGCTGTCCGAGAGTGGGGCGCGGGTGGGGCTGCTCGACGCCGACATCACAGGCCCGAATGTTCCCATGATGCTCGGGACCAGGGGCACTCCCACCATGGTTGGGGATAAGATGGGGCCGGTCGAGGCGCACGGCGTCAAGGTCATGTCGATCGGCTTCTTCCTGCCGGCCGAGAACAAGCCCATCATCTGGCGCGGACCATTGATCGCGGGGGCAATCAAGCAGTTTCTTGGAGATGTGCTGTGGGGTGAGCTCGACTATCTCGTGATCGACCTGCCGCCGGGAACCAGCGACGCCTCGTTGAGCCTGACCCAGTTGATTCCGCTGTCCGGCGTGGTGATCGTGAGCACGCCGCAGGAGGTGGCCCTGTCGGACGTGGCGAAATCGCTGGGCATGTTCAAGTCGTTGAACGTGCCGGTGCTGGGGTTGGTCGAGAACATGAGCTACTTCGTCTGCCCGCACTGCGGCGATCGCACCGACGTCTTCAGCCATGGCGGAGGACAGCGCGCGGCAGAAAGCTGGGGTATCCCCTTCCTGGGCGAGATCCCACTGGACCCGCTCATTCGCGTGGGCGGAGACGCAGGCCGACCCATCGTCGTGGACAATCCTGAGTCGCCTCAGTCAGCGGCGTTTCGTCAACTGGCGGGCGCGGTGGCGAGTAAGATCAGCGTCGCGGCGTTCGAGGAAGCGCGATCCGTAGCGCGCTAGTGCTGTGTGACCGATGAGTTGATGCGAATCCGACCGATCCGACCGATCCGACCGATCCGCACGTTTTGCCTGTCAGGTCACGAGCGACACGGCACTACTACGTCGTTAGACCGGGGATCGGTGGCGGCCGAAAACCCCAACGCAACGCTGGGTAGCGCTGGGCTATTACTGTGCAGATCCACTGATCCTGCACTAGAGAGGTTAGGTGATAGCGATGTTGAATTGTCCTGGCAGCAGCAGCCTCAAGCAGGCGACACCGGAATCCATCGCCTGTCCGCACTGTGGAACGGAATTGGAGATCTGGTCGGACGAGGTCAAGACCACCTGCACTGGCTGCAAGGCCACGGTCTTCAAAGCGCAAGGGCAGTCGTGTATAGACTGGTGCAAGTTTGCTCGACAGTGTGTGGGCGACGAGGTGTACGAGCGAATGAAGGGGAGCGGCTCCCAGCCCTGACGTCTTGCGTGCGGAGGAGAAAAGGCGTACACTGACAGCCATCAGGCGGCAGCTTGCGTCTGTTGGAAGTACGGCTGCCGTCCCTCGGCAATGAATACGCGAGCGTGTGCACAGAGTTGAACCGACGCCTCATCCGCACTCACGCGAAAGCCGTCGTCGACGGCTACTTGGCGGGACTCGAGTTGCCGCAGCATCCGGTTGGCGAATACGAGTGGGCTATCGCCGTCGGTGGCAACTCGGGTATGCTGCTCTCGGTCAACCTCACGGTGGGAGACTATACGCTCGGCCTGTTCTGCTTCTTCGTACGCGCTCCGGACGAGAACGTGGGTGAGGTGTATCGCCTCCTCCTGCGTAAGCAACTGGACATGTACGCAGTCAAATTCTGCCTGGAAGACGACGGCGATATCTACCTGAAAGCCGAGGTCCCTCTTTCGGGCCTTACCGAGCAGGAACTGGATCGCATATTGGGATGTTTCCAGTACTACGCGGATCAGACTTATCCGACCGTTCTCCGGCTGGGTTGGGCGAGCCAGATTCGCTAGCGATCTCTGGGCTTTCTCTCATGGAAGTGCCACGCCTCTAACGCCTCGCTTGCCTATGGCTCTTCATCGATCGCGCGCAGGACCTGCTGTAGGATCATGTCCGGGTCTACTCCAGCCTCGGAGGCTGCCGACCTAACGGTGAGGCGGTGGCGCAGAGTCGGGATGAGCAGGTACCGCAGATCGTCGAAGGCCACGTTGTAGCGCCCATCCATGAGAGCCGCGGCCTTGGCCGCCAGAACCAGAGCCTGCGCGCCGCGGGGACTGGCTCCCGCTACCACATACTGGCGCACCAGCGGCGGAGCGGACGGGTCTTTGGCATGTGTGGCCAGGACCAGGCGCACTGCATAGTCCGTGACGTGCCGGGCGATGGGCACCTCGCGCACCAGGTCAGTCATGCGTCGGACGGAGACGACATCGGTCACCTGTCTAGCAGGAGTCGATCCCGAGCCGGTGGTGCGGCCGACGATGCGCGCCAGATCCCGGGAGCTGGGGTATGCGATGGTGAGCTGCATAAGGAAGCTATCCCGCTCCCTCTCTGTCAAAGGGTGAGGGCCGTGCAGGGGAGGGAGATTTCGCGTAGCGATGACCACGAAAGGAGAGGGCAGGGTCCAGACTCTTCCCTCCATGGTGGCGGTTCTTTCCTCCATTGCCTGCAGCAGGACGGCTCGAGCTCGTGGCGGCAGTTGCTCGATGTCGTCAGCGAGCACGAGGTTGGCGAAGCACGGCTCGTAGAGGCATTCCCTCCCGCCATCTGCCGGAACGCACAACTCGCGCACTAGGCGATCAGCCTCCAGGTCTGGTGTCATGCGAACATGGCGGAAGGTCAACCCGCTGATCTCGGCCATGGACCGAGCGATCAAGCTCTTCCCGACACCTGGAAGCCCTTCGAGTAGTGCGTGCCCGCCGGACAACAGACAAAACGTCAGGGGCTGGGGGGTATCCTGCTGTCCAATGATGACTCGTCCGGCCTCGATTGAGATGGAGCGCATGGAAGCTCTTAGCAGGTCGATGGGTGTCGTATTCCGTGCCTCTGTGGTGCGACCTTCCAGCACAACAAGACCGCGGCGCGGCGATGCCTGCGTGCTGGTGTCTCCGAGCGCGGGGGGGAAAGAATCGTCGCCGGAATGATTGGTTGATTCAGTCAAGTTGATCACCGTTGGTGGCTTCGTTGGTGGCTTCCTCTGGCGCGGCCATCTCCAGTGCCGCTTCCGGCGCGGTCGAGGTAGACGACAGACCCTGCAGCGTAGCCGCGAGTTGGTCTCGATCGACCAACGCCACTGCTGTGGAGGATTGTTGCAGGTAGCGCGCGATGTCAGGCTGAAGGCTGACCTCAGTACGGCTGCCGCTGGCCAGGATGAGCGTGATCAGCAGTCGTTCATCGTTTGAGAGCGTCGTCAGACGGCTAGCGAGGGCTTGGAGATGGCTAGTGACGGTGGCATAATCACGCTGGCTGATGCTCTCGCTGAGCTCGGCGCTTTGACGGAGTGATGTGAGCCGATTGGATAGCCGTGTTGCCGGTTCTCGGATCTCAGCATCCGATCTCGTGAGTAACGGGCGGAGCTCCATTTCAGCGCGGAAGATACGATCGATGATCTCCACGCTGGCGAGTTGCCCGTTCGCGATATCATCCATGAATCCCTGGGCTTGCGTTTCCAGTTCCTCCAGAAGCTCCTGATCGCCGGTCGGATTACTCGCCTCGATAAGTGCCACGCTACTCGGGTTCAGTCCGACGGCTGGCGTTGTGGTCAACTCCAGGGTCGGCGGTGTCACGAGCTCTGTGAGAGGGTAAGGCAGCTGAGACGTGGTAACCAGGACTGATAGGAGGAAGAGCGCAATTGCGGACGGCACGACCGGCCAGCGTATGCCGAAGGCGCGCTCGACGTTGATGGCGTTCAACACTCGTTGCGCGTCGAGCACCTGGGCCTCGAGGAGAGCTCCCTCCTTGCCGGACGCGATGACCTCTAGCGCGGTCGCCAGGCGTTCTTGAAGGACAAGCTGTCGATCGCAGATGCGAGCGACGTGCGAGAGAGTTCGCCGTTGTACGATGGCTAGCATTGCCGCCCCGCTGGTCAGAAGAAGCACTATCACACCGCTGATCGACAGTAGCAGTTCCGTCGAGCCGAAGCCCAGGGCTTTTCCGGACAGCGTCAAAAGCACATTGATGCCCAGAGCGAGGCAGCCTCCGCGCAGCGCGAAGTTGATGACATCGCGCTGGCGCAGCTTGCGCTCGATCTGCTCCAGTTTGGATAACATCTCTCCGTGCTCGCGTGGCCTGATCATTCGCTCCTCTCACTTCGACAGACAGAGACAACTCGCGGCAGATGGCCGCATGGGAAGTTGACGCTATTGCGCCGCCCGCGCCTTCCTCGGCAAGCGCGACCAGATGCTCGTCTCTGGCAATGGTACTCGCGCTGGCCCGGCTCGTCAATAGGTGCGTCAGATACTTGGACATAATACTCTTTCCCATCAGGGAGTTCGTGATCGCGCCCACGAGACCGCGTCGGTTTCGGAAACCGACGCGGTCTCGCCTATCGCGAAGGAACTATCGCGAAAGAGTATACCAAGCCGCTGCCTAGGTGGAATGGCCGCAAATCGGGACCAGAGACTGTCTTCGAGCGAATTTCTGAGGATTTTTGTACCGAAATGGCTGTTGACTGGGTGGGTCTGCAGCCGTAGAATGAATTTGTGGGTGGTCCACCAGCGCACGCCGCTGGGCGGCCGTGATGAGCCTGTGGCTCGGAAGGGTCTATCCTATGCAGTGGGTGTTGACCGATCGTTCAACAGGCAGACTCATGGTTGGCTTATGCTGCGTGCGCTCGATGAGGAGCGCTCGTGGCGGGAATACGGCAGTCCCGGAGGTAACGAGGCCATGAACGAAGTCTCTGTCGCGCAGGCTGAGGCGATTCGCGAGATCATGCGGATCATAGTGGACGACGATCTGGCGAAAGGCATTAGCCCCGGAGACAGTGCCGTCTGCGATCACTGCCGGCAGATCAAGCCCGCGCCGGGCTTCATCATGTACGATCAGTACAAGCTATGCAACGATTGTTCCTGCGAGTACGAGTTGGCGCGCGTGCAGGGGCGGGTGCATTCTCCTCGACAGTTCATGCGCCGGGCTCCGAAGTTCGCCTCTGGCTCTCCTTCCAGCTAGGTCCCGTGGGTTCACGGCGTGGTGTTGCCTGTGACCTGACAGGCTACAACGTGCGGATCAGTCCGATCGGTCGGATCCCGTGATACGCGTTGGCTCGTCACTCACAGGGCGTCAATATGGGTTTGGCACGTCAATAAACCGGGCCTGAAGCCGGAACTCCTGCGTTAGCAGTGGTCCCAGAGCCTGGATGCCTAACGTCTCGCTGGCGTAATGCCCCAGCGTGGTTAACTTCACGCTGTTCTCCTGGGCCAGGTAGAATAGCGGCTCGCGTCCTTCTCCCGTCACGAACTCATCGATGCCCAGTGCGACCGCGGCCGAGAACTCCTCGTGGCCGGCTCCTGAAATCACGGCGACGCGCCGGTTGCCGTCCCGGGCCAGCACTCCGATGTTCTGCTGTCCGAAATGCCCCAGGATCTCCCAGCGGGCCCGCTTCGCGAGCAGCACGTTGTTGCCGATCTCCGGGTGTGCGTCCAGCGGGAGATGGTAGCCGAGCAGCGTCAGATCGCGCTGGTAGAGGAACTTCAGGCGCTTGTTGAGTGTAAGGTCGATGCGTTTCAGACTGCCCCAGAACAGTCCGTGATGAACGATCAACATCTGGGCACCCCAACTGGCCGCTTGCCGAAAGAACTCCATGTTCGCGCTGACCCCCAGCGCCACACGCCCTACCTCTTCGCAGCCCAGAATCTGCCAGCCATTCGGCCCATAGTCCTGAAACTGGTCGATGTGAAGGTACGCGTTTAGGAACGAGACGATCTCGTCACGGTGGGCCATCTTGGACCTCCATGGTGCCGAAGTCGAGTGGCTGCGTTGCCCGGTTCTGATGCAGGCGCGAGGGACAGCGTCCCCGATCTGACCGAGACCCGTGCTTTCGGGAACAACGGGTGGTGGAGCTTGCGGGGTCGCGCGTGTCGTCTAGTGTTTGGAGACCATTCCGGCAGGACCGGTGAGGGTCTGGCATGATCCGCAAGAGCAGTCCGGTTCGGCGGATGGGTGGATAGACTGATCTCGCAGGCGGAGAAGTCTCATTCCGTTCAGAATCACTACCAGCGACGTGCCTACGTCTGCCAGCACGGCTAGCCAGAGGGACACGACTCCCGTGGCCGCCAGGGCGACGAAGGCTGCCTTGACGATGAGGGAGAAGGCGATGTTCTGGACAATGGTGAGCCGCGCGGCCTTGCTCACACGGATGGCAAACGGCAGCTTGGTCAGGTCGTCGGCTATCAGAGCCATGTCGGCGGTCTCGAGGGCTACGCCGCTTCCGATAGCGCCCATTGCGATGCCCACGTCCGCGGCCGCCAGGGCGGGGGCGTCGTTGACGCCGTCCCCGACCATGCCGATGTGCCCGTACTTCTGCCTCAGTTCCTTGACGGCCTCTACCTTGTCTTGCGGCAAGAGATGGGCCCTTATCTCGTCGATGCCCAGGTCGTCGCCGATGGCACGGGCCACGGGCTCGCTATCTCCGGTTAACATAACAAGGCGCGCGATGCCGGCGTGTCGCAGTTGGCGCAGTGCTTCCGGGGCCTCCGGGCGGACTCGGTCCGCTATGGCGATCAGCCCCAGCACCTCGCTGCGTGTGCCCACCAGCACGCTGGTTCGTCCCAGCGACTGCTGATCGATGAGCGTCTGCTGGATGGCGGAGGTGGAGACGCCCAGCTCATCGAAGAGGCTGGGACTGCCCACGAAGCACTGACGACCGTCGACTGTCGCTCGCGCCCCGCGGGCGGCGATCGCTTCGAAGTCGGCCACCTCCGCCAGCCCTTCCGCCTTTTGCTCGAGATGCTCGTGCGTGGCGGCGCCACCACAGGCGCACGTGTCAGAGCATGCCTCCCCATCCTTGCCCGCACGGCGGAGGATCGCTTGGGCCAGGGGGTGCTCAGAGCGTGCCTCGACGGCCGCGGCGAGGGAGACGACCTCGTCCGCGCTGACTCCGTTCAACGGCACAACCTCCACCACCTCCGGGCGTCCCATTGTCAGGGTTCCCGTCTTGTCAAAGGCTATGGCCAGAAGAGAGCCGGCCTGCTCCAGGTATGCTCCACCCTTTAGAAGGATACCGTTGGCCGCCGCCGAGGCGATAGCCGAGACGATGCTGACCGGCGTCGAGATCACCAGGGAGCAAGGGCAGGAGATGACCAGGAGCACCAGCGCGCGGTACACCCAGAGAGAGAACGGCTCCCCGAACAACAGAGGCGGGAGCGTCGCCAAGAGAAGGGCACCCGAGACGACCGTCGGAGTGTAGTACCGCGCAAAGCGGTTGACAAATCGCTCGGTCGGTGCCTTCTGGGATTGGGCCTGCTCGACCAGGTGGATGATCTTGGACAGCGTTGTGTCCGAGGACTTGCGGGTGACACGCACCTCCAGCCAGCCGCGCTGGTTTATGGTGCCGGCGTATACCTGGTTGCCCGTCGTTTTCTCAACTGGCATAGACTCGCCGGTGATTGGCGCCTCGTTCACGGTGGAGCAGCCCTCAAGTACCTGTCCGTCCAAACCGATCCGCTCGCCTGGACGAACGACGATAACCTGATCGACGTCGATAGCCTCGACCGGCAGTCTGACTTCGCCGTCGGGCGTCTTAAGGGTGGCCTCCTTGGGCGAGATATCCACCAGTTGCTCGATGGCTCGACGCGCGCGGCGAACCGTGTATCCTTCCAAGCTATTGCCCAGCGCGAAGAGGAAGACTACCAATGTGCCTTCCAGCCATTCACCCAGCCCAATGGCGCCGAGGACGGCGATCGTCATCAACAGATTCATGTCAACGGTGCGGGCGGAGACGAAGGCGACGATGCCACCGCGGGCCACGTGGTAGCCGCCTACCACGATGCCCAGTGCGTAGAACGCGATCGAGAAGGTTGGCATTCCGAGGTAACCGAACAGCAGTCCCAGGATGACCATAGCGCCCGAGAAGGCGGTGGAGATGTCGCGGGATCGTCGCCACCAGCGCTTTGCAGACGGGCGCGATTGGGCTTGATTGTTGTCCACGATCATGCCGTAGCCGAGTTCTTGACCGACGCGAGAAATGCGCTCCAGGTCGGTCTGGGTAGCGTCGTACGTGACCCGCATCTTGGCCGTGGTGAAGCTGACGTCCGTTGCCAGGACTCCCCGTACGTGGGCCACCGTCTGCTCGAGCTTGGACGCGCAATCGGCGCAATCCATGTTCGAGACCTTGAATGTCACGGTACGGCGGCCATCGTCATGCTCGGCCTCTTGAACGTCGTAGCCCAACTGCCGCACGCGCTCCAGGATGGACTCGCGGGTGGATGGGTTGGACTCGTACTCCGTGCTTACACGCATGGCAGCGTAGTTGACCGAGGCCCACAGGACTCCGGGGAGCTGGGCTAGCGATTTCTCGAGGGCAGCGGCGCAGTCGGGGCAATCCAGGGAATCCAGTCTCCAGCTTTCGTGCACGAATCGGTGGGAGATGCCCGCTCCCAGGTCGCGCGCCAGCCCTTCGAGGCGGGCTATGGAGACGAGGTTGGGGTCATACGAGATCGTAAGGGTGGAGTTGACCATGTCCGCGTCGGCGACCGTGACTCCCTTCACCAAGGCGAGCGAGTCCTTCAACCGATGCACGCAGCGCTCACACTCCCCATTCTCGGGAAGGATCACTGGGATATCGAGCGTCTTCGTCTCTACCATCTGCTCACCACCGCGTGCCAGATTGGGCTTCCACTGAAACCCTTACTGCGATCCGCTCGGTGCGGATCCGCCTTCGTCTTGAACCGTTTGTCATGCGCCGTCGTTCTCCACTGGAAAGGTCCTCGCGCTCGACACCCGTCATTCGTGCCTCAAGTGTGCTAAGCAGACGTCGAGCAGGTCGCGGATGTGATCGTCATTCAGCGCGTAGTACACCAGCTTGCCATCTTTGCGATTCTTGACCACGCGGAGGTTGCGCAGAACGCGGAGGTGCTGCGAGATCGCCGACTCGGTGGCTCCCACCACGGCCGCAAGGTCGCAGACGCACATTTCCTGGTGCAACAAGGTGTAGATGATCTTGGCCCGGTTGGAATCGCCGAGCGCGCGGAACGTCTCGGCCAGATCGGCGTACGTCTCTTCCTTGAGGAGCGTCTCGCGTGCGGCGCTCACCTTCTCCGGCTCGACGATCCTACCTTCGCTCTGGTCCAGCACGACTGTGTCGCTCATAAGTTGTCCACCTCGGGGACGATCACGGCTCACAACACCGCGGTTTGATCACTTGCGCAGTTGCAAATATGCGTGGACGCTAAAACGTCCAGTCCCATTCTAACACATTGCCATGGGTTTCGTGAATAGGGAAAATGGCAATTGGCAGCCTCTGTCGATAGTACTTCTTTCTTATTGTGGTCCTATGCCGACCCCTGTAGACAGTCCTCTGCCCCGCGTAGTATAATCGAGCCTGAAAAGGGGCAGTCGCCCCGTGGGCATCGTCTGTGTTGTGCCCCACGTCAGTCCCTATCGTAGAAGGTGGGAGAAGAAGTGCAGAAGTCAGAGTCAGCCAGGCTCCTAGATGAGCTGGCTGTCGAAGAGGGAGCCCCCCGGAGTAGTCAACTCAATGAATTGGAAGAACTTGTAGGCGTCCAACCTTTTCCGCGAGCATTGTCCACGACCGATCTGGCGCCCATCGCGCTGTCGCTGCGACGTGACATCGTTCAGATGATCGCCACAGCGGGCAGCGGCCATCCTGGCGGCTCTCTGTCGGCCGTCGAGATCATCGTCAGCCTGTATTCCTGTTTTCTCCGCCATCAGCCCACCGATCCGCAGTGGGCTAACCGCGATCGGTTCATCCTCAGCAAGGGACACGCTGCCCCGGTTCTTTATGCCGCCCTGGCCCACTATGGCTACATTCCTCGGAGTTTTCTGGACAAGCTGCGGGTCATGGACAGCCCCTTGCAGGGACACCCGGATGCCAATTTGGTGCCGGGCGTGGAAGCTTCTACTGGATCACTAGGTCAGGGGCTCTCCGTGGGCGTTGGCATGGCCATCGCCGCGCGCCTGGATCGCAAAGATACCCGCGTGTATGTGCTGATGGGCGACGGTGAGTGCCAGGAAGGGCAGGTCTGGGAAGCGGCTATGTCCGCCGCGCACTACGGCCTCGACAACATGGTGGCGATCGTCGATCACAACGGCCTTCAGATCGATGGTCCGGTGCGCGAGATCATGAACGTGACCCCGATGCGCGACAAGTGGCAGGCATTTGGCTGGCATGCGGTAGAGGTTGATGGGCACGACTTCTCCCAGTTGCTAGAGGCGCTCCATCAGACCAAGCGGATCAGTGGGCAGCCGACAGCAATCATCGCGCATACGGTCAAGGGCAAGGGCGTTAGCTTTATGGAGAACAACGTGGACTTCCACGGCCGAGCGCCGAACGCTAAGGAGCTTGCTCAAGCTCTCGAGGAACTGAGGTAGACGACACGATGCAGATGGGAGCGTCCACGCGCGAAGCTTACGGCCGGGCCCTGCTCAGACTTGGTTCCGAGAACCCGGATATCGTGACCCTGACGGCCGATCTGGCCAAGTCCACTTGCGTGCATTCCTTCGGTTCAGCCTATCCCGAGCGTTTCTTTAACGTCGGCGTGGCGGAGCAGAACATGATGGGGATCGCGGCTGGGCTTGCGCTCTCTGGCAAAGTGGTCTTTGCCAGCACGTTCGCCGTTTTCGCGAGTTGCCGGGCCTTCGATCAAGTGCGCATGTCTATCGCTCAGCCCCGCCTGAACGTCAAGATCGTCGCCACTCATGGCGGGATCACGGTCGGTGAGGACGGTGCCACGCACCACGCCATCGAGGACCTGGCTCTCATGCGGGCTTTGCCCGGCTTCACTGTGGTTGTACCGGCGGACGAGGTCGAGACTGAGCAGGTGATAGAGGTTGCGTCGTGCACCCCGGGTCCCTTCTACGTGCGGACCGGGCGCCCCAAGGTTCCGGTGGTCCATGGACCGGAGTACCGGTTCGAGCTGGGACGGGCGAGCATGCTGCGAGATGGGCGCGATGCCACGATCATCGCAACCGGCATCATGGTGTCTGCCGCGGTTCAAGCGGCAGAGGCGCTGGACGGCGAGGAGATCCATTGCCGCGTTCTGAACATGGCCACTTTGAAGCCCCTCGATCTGGAAGCGATCGCGGCCGCCGCTGAGGAGACCGGAGCCATCGTCACCGCCGAGGAGCATCTGTATCAGGGTGGACTCGGCTCGGCCGTTGCACAGGCCCTGGCGGAGAAGCGCCCGGTCCCCATGTCCTTTGTCGCCGTCGCCGACCGGTACACCAAATCAGGCCCCCCCGATGCACTGCTGGAGAAATACGGACTGAGCCCCGAGCGGATCGTAGAAGGAGTGCGGGCGGTTGTGGCGAGAAAGGTTGGGTAGCAAGACTACTGCTTCCTCTCACCCGGCTTCGGTAGACTAGCCGGAGGATCAGTCAAAATGCTAGCCAACGGAACGTATAGCGGCGCCGGAAACGACTTGTCGCCTGCGTTGCTGACTACCTCGCCGAAGAGGGTTGCGTTCGGAATGATAATCCTGAGGCCCTCGTCGGTGCGCAGCACAGTCGTGCGAATGGTCACATCCTCCACCATCCCCACGTAGTCCTTCACCTTGACGCGGTCGCCGATGCGGAACGGCCGCTCGATGAGCAGATACACGCCGGCCACGAAGTTCTTCAAAAGGTCTTGCAGGGAAAAGCTGAGCGCCAGTCCGGCTATGCCCATTACAGCTGCCAGGGCAGTCCAATTGACGCCGAAGACGCCGAGCACCGCCAGGACCGCCACGAGCATTATGGCAGAGGAGGATAGCCGCAGGACCAGACGCGTGATGTTGACGTCCACGCGCGCCCGGTCCATGGCGTGTTGCAGGACCCGCCCAACCCAATGGCTCATCCAGCGAGCCGCGACGAGCAGGATTGCAGCCGCAATGAGCCGCCTCAGCAGATCCCCTGGATCAGACACCAGGAATGTCAGGACATCGAGCACAGGTTTCAGGTCGAGCATGACTGCCTCCATCGCGGCACCTCCATTGTGCGGCGCATTATACCATAGGGCGAAAAGGGAAAAGGGGAAAAAGGGAGGGCATGAGCTGCCATTGTCTATCAGGTCGAAAGTAGTCCACCGACCTGCTGCAGTTCTCGAATTGGATTTGACCCTGGGCTGAGTCTTCTGTTAGACTTCCACGCGATGTTGGGCTAGCCTGACGAGATGCCTGGCGCCCGTTTCGCGCCTCGTGAACCGGTCAGGGGCGTTGGCCTCGCGTTGATGCCACTATCTCATGTGGAGTGACAAGAATCGTGGGCACTATCGAAGCGCAAATCCTGGCCTTTATCAACGAGGTGTATAACTCCATTGGCTGGACGGGCGTCGTAGTCCTGATGGCCATCGAGAGCGCCTGCATCCCGTTGCCAAGCGAAGTCATCATGCCTCTGGCTGGATGGATGCTGGTGCGGGAGAATGAGCTCGGACTGTCCTCGGTTGTCCTGGCGGGTGTATTTGGTGCGCTGGGTTGTGTCGTGGGATCCCTGGTCGCATATGTCGTGGGGGCTTGGGGGGGGCGTCCGCTGGTGGAACGCTATGGTCGCTACGTCTTGATCTCGCCCCACGACCTGCAACGAGCAGATGCATGGTTCGCTCGCTATGGAGATTGGGCCGTTTTCTTCTCGCGCCTGCTGCCGGTGGTGCGGACCTTCATCAGTTTTCCGGCCGGCATCGCGCGGACCAACCTGCCGCGCTTCATCGTTCTAACATTCCTGGGGTCACTTCCATGGACTGTGGCGCTGGCCTATGCCGGCTATGTGCTTGGCGAGCATTGGGAGACCATCCGTGAGGTGATGCGGCCATTCGATATACCTATCATCCTCTTCTTCGTCGTGCTGGTCGCTATCTACGTCTACCGGCACCTGCGAAAGTCTCAGTCGATCTCCTTGGATTAAGGTGATTAAATGTTGTTTAGCTTGATGGGTCTGCTTTTCAGAGATCCGTACCAGTTCCTTATCATCCTGGCCACGATGGTGCTGGCCTTGCTCATCGCTATCACAATTCACGAGTTCAGCCACGCGCTGGTAGCCAATCGCTTGGGTGATCTGACCGCGACCGCCATGGGGCGTCTCACGCTCAACCCCATAAAGCATCTGGACCCCCTGGGCACCATCATGTTGGTTGTGGTCGGTTTTGGCTGGGGCAAGCCGGTTCCGGTGGATCCTGGCCGCCTGCGCGTTGGACCACGCCAGGGAATGGCGCTGGTCTCGATCGCTGGTCCGGCGTCCAACCTGATCCTGGCCAGCGCGTTGCTCTTGCTAATGCGCGGTGGGATCTTGCCTGTGCCGCACGGCACCGTGAGTCTGTTGAACAGTTCGGCCCTCCTGTCTAATCTAGTCACCACGGTGATCAGTCTCAACATCATACTGGCCGTGTTCAATATGATCCCGCTGCCGCCGCTGGATGGGTTCAAGGTGGCCCTCGGCGTGCTGCCGCGAGAGGTGGCATATCCCTTCTCACGGCTGGAACAGTACGGTGCGATGGTGCTCTTCCTGCTCGTGATGGTGGACAATTACGCGGGCACAGGTGTTCTGAGCAGAATCATCGATTGGGCCCAGCAACTGGTCGTCACTGTCGTCATGGGGTTATGAGCCGTGGGGATGGGCAGGCTGGCGTATCGGGTGCGCCAGTTTGCTGGCTCGCTGCGGGGCGGTCTCGACGACAGCCAACGCGCCGAGATAGAGCGACTATTGACAGCCGAGCAGAAGCTCTTGTTCGCGGGGATGGCGCCGGCCTACCAGCGGCACAGCTTCGTCGTGTACAGGAAGCTATTGGCCGATGGGTGTGATGACCTGGTGGTGCTCCAGGCTGGCCTGCTGCACGACGTGGGCAAAGGGAACGTAGCTCTTCCCTATCGAGTGGCCGTGGTCTTGCTGGGTGGATGGTGGCCCCATCTGTTGGAGATCCTGTCGGCGGAGTCCGTTCCCGGCTCCTGGAGGCATCCGTTCTTTGTGGCCGCGCGCCACGCGGAGTTGGGAGCAGTGAAGCTGTCCGAGGCGGGCTGTGGCGGTCGTCTGGTGGAGATCGTCCGAGCGCACCACGGACCCGTGTCAGTTGACCATTGGTGCAGGCGGCTCCAGGAGATCGACGCGGAGAGCTAGCGGAGGCCTGGTCATAATGTGAGAGGTGGTGCTGCCTGGGAGCGTCCGCCTGAGGCGGGCGCGAGCGCTCGCGCCCGCCTCAGGC
>SCTZ01000015.1 GCA_004297765.1 Chloroflexota bacterium
CACCGTGTCGGCCGACCAGATGCCGTCATTGCGCATGAGGTTGTACTGCACCACGATGTCCCCAGGATAGAGCGAGGGCTGACCGGCCGTCCCCACGATATTGACATCCTTGAAGTTGCCACTGAAGAGGTTGTGGTCCACGACACAGCGGTCGGATGTTGATCCCAGCCGCACGCCGTTCTGGAAGTTACGCACCTCGAAGCCGCTCAGGCGGCACTCAGGGGTGTTGAAGGTGAAGGCGGCGCCCTGACCGAAGGTTAGATAGAACTCATTTGGGTCACGGTCCCCGGGCAGACGCAGCCAGATGTCTGAGCCGCCGGAGGCGTTGGGCAGGACCATGAAGCCATAGTTGTAGATCTTGTTGGTGTAGAGCTTCTCGGCGAAGCCGTCGGGCGTGTTGATCTGATCGCCCTTGTTGCCGCCTCCTCCGGAGTAGCCGGAGTAGGGCAGAGACCAGGTGGCGATGCGCTGGGGAAACTCGCCCAGGGAGGAGGCGTAGCCGAGCTGAGCGTGTTGCTGCAGCTTCTGGGTGGGCAGGGACCACTTCCAGAGGGTGTGCTGCACGCTGCCTGGTGGTGGCAGGACGCCGTCCGGGTAGTTGTTGGGATAGAGCGGATCGGTGAAGGTGACGGGCTGCCAGACACCGGAGTTGGGCTCGCCTGAGCCTGAGGGGCTGGAGACGAGACCGTACTGAATGACGCTGTGAGTGGCTGGATCGCTTGGGGTCCAGGCGTACGTGCTCGCGTCATAGGAGATGGCCGAATTCTGGGCCAGCAGGGTCAGAGGCGTCGTGCGGGTGGTGCCCGTGGCGGCATAGAAGCCGGGTCCGACCTGCACGACGGCCCCTGATGGGGCGCTTGTCATAGCCTTCTTTATGGTTCGCCAGGCCGTCGCTTCGCTGGTGCCGTCATTCTTGTCATCTCCTGTGGTCCGAACGTAGTGAGAAGGAACCAGAATATCACTGGAAACAATATCTTCGACGCGGGTAGTGATACTACCGACTAGGACCTCATTGCCGACCACGCCGTCGGGATCCGTCAGGCTCACGCGCAAGTCATAGGACGTGGCGGGGTCCACGAGCAGTACGGAGCCGTAGAAGGCGGATGGACTGGCGGTGGATACCTGCCAGGGGGGGAGAGCATCACGCCACATCTCATCCGACGATTTCTTGAATTGCAGAGACGCCATAGCGTTGCCGTTGGCGTCTCCAGTGTAGAGCAACTCGACGCCGATGCTGTTAAACGTAGAGGCCAACTCCAGCCGATCCGGCACGAGAGCATCGCCGGTCTGTTGCCCTTGTCTGGTGGCCGGTGGGATGCTTTGCGGGGAGGACCGCCGTGCCAACTGTGCGGCTTCTCCCGCACGGTCCGCTCCGATTTGAGCTGTGTTGATTTGTGCAGTCGGGATGGTGGCGCAGCCCGTCAACAAAGAGACAAGAAGCAGAAACCCTACCGCTTTGCGCGCCAGAAAGTTATGAAGGACAGGGGATGCGCGATGACCAGTCGTGAGCTGGGCTATGCGGTTTACTAAGGCGAACATCCTTGCCTCCGACTCGCGGATAAGCTGTCAGCGGATTGCGGGAACAGAATGAGCGGGTTGTGGGTCGTGTCCGTTCGTCCGTTCAATCCGTTCGCAGAATCCACTGACAGTTCGCCCCGCAGCAATATACACGGCTAACGGCTGGCCACAAGCGTCTTTGCGGAGCCGACCTTCTCGGCTGTCAAGATGAAGTTGGAGCCGGAGAAGAAGCCCGCTAAGGAGTTCGCAAACAGGGATTCGAACTTGCGCACCCCGTAGGGGACAAGAAAGTCACATCCGCGCACAACTATACCTGCGTTCGACATGCTCGAAAGCCACTCACCGCGCGTCGGGTGCAACTCCCAGTCAATGTTCTTCAGCTTCAGCTTGACAGGCGACCAACGCCAGAAACAGATGCGAGAGATCTCGGCCACACTGAGAGTACCACCTGGGACGACCACACGCGCGAGCTCCGTCCAGAGCGCATGATAGGCCTGGCGTGTAGCAGGGTCCTTGGCTATGAAGCCCGAGTCCACCACATGATGCAATGCGTAGTTGGCGATAACCACGTCGAACGATTCATCCGGAAAGTCGTTCCGCATAATGTCGGCATTGACAACTGTGCTGTTGCGAACCCGAAACTCTTGAAGCGCGTCCTTCAAGGTATCCGTGACTCCGACGGGCGCGCCCACACCTGCCGCTTCGTCTAAAGCAACGACTTCCCGAGCGCCTGAGAAAAGAGCTAGATACAGTGAGACAGCTCCCCTTCCGCAACCGACCTCGAGGACGCGCTTGCCATTGAGAGTAAGGCGACGAGTCTGATACTGTAGATGGTAGTGGAACTTCTCGAAGGAGTCGGTCCCTTTCGCAATGTGGCTATCGTACCACTGTTGATATTTTCGAAGACGCTTGTCGTCATTACCCACGGTTGTACCTCTCCCCAGAATGGGACTAAAGAGAAAACCACGGCTCTCTCGGCAACATCCTGCAGCATACTCGCCGCGAGTACGGCGGGGGTTGAGCAACAGTATAGAACGCGTTGAGTTCAAGGCCCGCCTTGCGCGGCTGCGAGGTGGGCGAACGCAACGCCTTCTCAACTAGCCGTCAACCAAAACCCCGCGGCCATTACGGTATTAGAAGCGTACGTATCACAATTCAAGTATGATATCATGCGTCGTGTAGGCGGGCTACTTCCGCGGCGCAGCTGCGTAGCTATGTCGTGATCTCGGAGGCTCCTATCTCATGGTATTTAGCAACTAAACGTGGTATGGGCCCGTAGTGGCGGGCGGCTCTCGCCAAAGGCGAGTCGCCTTCGGAGACTGCCCGCCAGGGGAAGGTGTGGGCGGCGCCCGACCATGTACCACGTTATTTTGTTAGTACTAGTTTCTGGTGCGAAATTGCCTATACCGCAAACGTGCGGTCGGCATCCGTGGCGTCAAATCAACGCCGGTGGCGCAGATTCCGCATTTCGCACCAGAAACTAGTACTACAACCGTACTTTGTCATTCTGAGCGCCGCAGCGCGAAGAATCCGTACCTCCGGGGGCGAGGGGCGCGGATTCTTCGGCGCCTGCCCTGAGCCGAGCCGAAGGGTGCGCGCCTCAG
>SCTZ01000202.1 GCA_004297765.1 Chloroflexota bacterium
TCACGGTCGAACGCGACACCAGCCCACGACATCCTCCTCAGTCAGGCTCATGCCAGGCTTGGGCACAACGAACGCCTTCACGGCCTCTCCCCATTTCTCGTCGGGAACGCCGATGACGGCGACCTGGTACACGGATGGGTGAGCCTGGATGACCGCTTCCACCTCCACCGAGAAGACGTTGAGACCACCGCTGATGATCATGTCCTTCTTGCGATCCACGACGTAGACGAACCCATCGCGATCCTGCTTGGCGAGGTCGCCGCTGTAGAACCAGCCGTTCCTGAAGGAGTGCGCCGTCTCCTCCGGCATCTCCCAGTAGCCGGAAACGACGTGGTCACCATGCAGAATGATCTCGCCCACCTCGTTGCCGTCCCAGGCAATATCCTGCCCCTCATCGTTGACCACGCGGATGGACATGCCGGTATGCGGTAGGCCGGCGGATTTCATCTTCTCCATCTGCTCCGACGTCCCGTCCATTACCAGGCACTCTTCGGGCAGAAGCAGTCCCGTGGAGCAGCTCTCGCACATGCCGTATTGCGAGAAGAAACGCATGTGGGGAATCAGCTCGCGTGTCTGCTTGAGCATCGTGTGGGGCAACGGCGCGCCTCCAGTGACAATCCCGTCCACGCAGCTCAAGTCCACTTTGGTCACACCGCCATGGTTCAAGAGCATATTCAACATGGTCGGCACCATGGTGAAACGGTTGACGCGCTCCTTCTCGATCGCCGCCAGCAGTCCGTCGATGCTGAACTCCCGCTGAATAACCGAAGTCCCCGCTCGCACGAACTGCGTGAGGTGCGCCGGTCCACCGGGATTGAAGAAGAAGTTGATAGTGTGGTAATTCACCATGGATGGCTTCCACTGCTGATCCGCGACATAGGTCATAATGCCGGCGATAGCGTTCCTATGGCAGATGATGGCGGCCTTGGACAGCCCGGTCGTTCCGCTCGTCGGTCCGAACATGTACGGGTCGTCCGGCGAGAGGGCGACATCCGGCGGGGTGGCTGGGCTGCGGGCGATGATCTCCTCGTAGTCCACGTCAAACGGGTGACCGCCGTCGTACCCGATGGTTTGAATGGCTAGCCCGCTGCCCGCGATGATGGACTTGGCCATATCGGACAATCCGGCGATGACGATCATGGTCACAGGACGCGTGTACTTGAGATAGCGCACCAACTCGGGGATGGACAGCCTGATGTTCAAAGGAACACCGACGATGCCGCTCCGGGCGAGGGCGAAAGTTATCTCAGGGTAGCGAATCGTGTTCGGAGACAGAATCGCACAGCGATCGCCTTTGGTCAGCCCCAGGTGAAGCAGTCCATTGGCCAGCTTATTCGCACGTATGTCGAACTCTCGGTAGGTGATTCGCTGGTCACCTTCGACCATCGCGATCCGGTCGCCATAGTAGCGCGCGACATTTGACAGCAGCTCTCCAATCAGCATGCTTCCTCCCCATCGAGTGAGTTCCAAACGCTAACGCCACGGCTCGATGTGCCGCGAGCAATGCTCAGCATACTCTCTTCCATCCGCATCTTATTCAGTGCAATCCTAGTTTATTGAGCCAGTCAAGCACAGATGCCTGGAAAGGCTCCTCAGCCCCGAACAAATAGTGATCGCCGCGCGGAAGGATGACGAGGTCGCGAGGCTCGGCTTGGTCGGCCAGTTCAAACAGAGCTCTGGTTCGCTCTTGATACGATGGAATATCACCGGCGCAGGTGACGAACAAGATGGGCAGACGAAGTTGGCCGATGTACTTGCGCATGTCGTTGGCCGGCTCGGGTCCCCAGAGAGACAGGAAGGTCCGGGGTGTGACGACCACGGGCATCGGTCCGTCGTGACGCAGAATGAGGATCTGCTCGCCCTGACCAGACTCCACCAGGCGCGTGACATCCTGCACAACCGTGTCGTACGGCATGTCGAGGTAGAATTCGGCGCTTTCGCTCATCAGGGTAGCCAGGCTGCACAAGATCAAGGCACGGACGGCGGGATGTGGCTCGACGAGCTGCGAGTAGCCCACCTTCGCCGCACCCAGGCTATGTCCCGCCAGGACCAACCTATGGTAACCACGCTCGCAGAGAAAATCCAGTCCGGCAGTGATGTCTTCCGGGCAATCCTCGAATTGATCCCGCATCATCCCGATCGAGGGCTCTCGATCGATGACCGTGCCGTAATCGTGGCCGCGCAAGTTGAGGGTTAGGCAAGCCACGCCAGCCCTGGCGAGCGCGGCCGGCAGGAAACGACCCGGCCCCGTGTAGAAGTTGCCCCAGGCCCCGTGGACAAGAAGCACGGCAGTCGTGGTCGGACCGGAAGGCTCAAAGAGGGCGCCATGGAGCAGAACGTTATCCCGGGTACGGATGGAAACGGGCTCGGCCAAGCCAGCTCTCACGCCTGACTTCTCCGCTGCGCGGAATGGCGCCTGTCCTATCATGCTCTCGCGCACGCCTCCCCCAGAAATCGGTGCACTTAGCCGCGGAGCTAGTGTGGTGGAAGTAAGATCGGCGTCTGACAGGCAGGATATCCCTGGAACCGGGACGCGTTCGCCACCGGCTGGACGATGCGTTTCTCGATCCATGCAGATTCCTTCAGCTTAACGTCTTACGTAAAGAGCACGCTCGCTATTATAGCACGATCAGGTCGGGTGTCAACTGCTTTACAGCAACAGTGTATAACCGGTCGTTACACAGCATACGAAGGAGCCCTTGTTAAGGGGGTTGTATGCTGAGAGGACCAATAATACTCTTTCACGGTAGTTCCTTCGTGATCGGCCAGACCGCGGCGGTTTCGGAAACCGCTGCGGTCTCGGCGCCGGGATGACGAAGTCGCCAACGGGAAAGAGTGTAAATGACAGCGAGCTTCCTCTACTCGACGAGAACGAGTCCTAACAGAGTGCCGTGCGGCACAGCGGCAAGCTTACAGTCCATTCCGATCGGGTAGATATCCCACCCTGCTTCGGCGGCCATTTCTATTCGGTCAAGACGCGCTTGGCAGCGACGCGCTCTCGGCGGTTCGCGTCCGCACGGCACCCAGGCTATGGGCCAGCACCTCGTCGGGTGTCGTCTGGGAGGGCGTGGTCTCGAACACTATCTCCCCGTCCCGCATCACCAGTACACGGTCAGCTATCCCCAGCACTTCCTCCAGCTCTGACGAGATCAGCAGGATCCCTGCTCCCTCCTCCGCTAGATCCTCTACCAGCTTGTAGATCTCCGCCTTGGCACCCACGTCGATCCCGGCCGTCGGCTCGTCCAGCATGTACACTCGCGCACTCGTCGTCAGCCACTTCCCCACCACCACCTTCTGCTGGTTCCCTCCGCTCAGATACTGCACCTGCGTCTTCGCCCCAGGCGTCACGATCCGTATCTCCTGTATCCGCTGCTGCGCCACCCCTAGCTCTCGCCCGCCTCGCACCAACCCCATCCGCTCAAACACGTGCAGACAGGCCAACGAGATGTTCTGGTGGATCCCATGCGTCGGCAACAACCCCTGCGAGCGCCGCTCCTCAGGGATCAGCGCGATCCCCTCCCGAATGGCATCCCGCCTCGACCGGATCTTCACTGCCTTCCCATCCAGCAGGATCTCACCTTTCGCTCGCCGGTCCACTCCGAAGATGGCACGCGCCACCTCCGTCTTCCCGGCCCCCACCAGCCCATAGATCCCCACGATCTCCCCTCGCCGCACCGTGAACGACACCCCCTGCGCCGCTCCAGCCGGTGTCACCCCCCGCGCATCCAGCACCACCTCCCCCACCGGGATGCTTCGCTTGGGATACAGTTGCTTCAGGTCCGTCCCCACCATCTGCCGGATCACTTCGTCCATGTTCGTC
>SCTZ01000016.1 GCA_004297765.1 Chloroflexota bacterium
ACAGAGAAGACGCTACCTGTCATTCTGAGCGCCGCAGCGCGAAGAATCCGTATCCCCAGGGCGCGGATTCTTCGGCGTGCGCGCCTCAGAATGACAAAACCAGTGTGGTCGAACACTAGGCGTCCAGAAGATAAGTCCAGGGCCTTCTCATCTTTGTGAGAAGAACCCCGGTCGGTCGCCGCAAACCCCTCTACAAGTCAACAAGCAAATGGTGTTTCGAGATAGATGCCGTAGAGCACTCCCCTACTCCACCGTCACCGACTTCGCCAGATTCCTCGGCTGGTCCACGTCGCAGCCCCTCCGGATGGCCATGTGGTAGGCCAACAGTTGGAGCGGGATGATGGTCAGCACCGGCGTGAGCAGGGACGAGGTGGTCTGGGGGATGTGAATGACATGGTCGGCTTTGGCGTCCAGGTTGCTATCCCCCTCGGTGGCCAGGGCGATGACCGTGCCGTGGCGGGACTTGACCTGCTCGATGTTGCTGACCATCTTGTCGTAGACCCCGTCGCGCGGAGCGATGGCGATGATGGGTAGGTCACGATCGATCAGGGCGATGGGCCCATGCTTCATCTCTCCGGCCGGGTAGCCCTCGGCGTGGATGTAGCTGATCTCCTTTAGCTTGAGCGCCCCCTCCAGGGCAATGGGATAGTTGATGCCGCGTCCCAGATACAGACAGTCGTGAGCCGTGTACAGTTGGTCCGCCAGGGCCTCGTAGTGGTTGTCTTTGCTAAGTAGTGTGCCGATCAGGTCGGGCAGATGGGCCAGGTCGTCCACCAGGTTGCCTAGATCGGACTGGGCGATGGTCCCGCGGGCCTGACCCAGGTAGATGCCCAGCAGATAGAGCACGACCACCTGGGAGGTGAAGGCCTTGGTGGAGGCCACCCCGATCTCCGGTCCCGCGCGCAGGTAGATCACGCCGTCGGCCAGACGTGTGGCCTGGCTGCCGATGACGTTGCAGATGGTGATCTGCTTGACGTGGCGCTCCTTGGCCAGCTCCATGGCGGCCAGGGTATCCACGGTCTCGCCGGATTGGGTGATGGAGACCAGCAGCGTGCTCTCGTCGATCAGGGCGTGGCGGTAACGGAACTCGGAAGCGTAATCCACCTCCACGGGCAGATGGGCCAGTTGCTCGATCATGTACTTACCCACCAGACCGGCGTGCCAACTGGTGCCGCAGGCCACGATAGTGACCTTGCGCAGATCGCGCAGCTCGGTCTCGCTGAACGGCAGATCCTCCAGCAGGACGGAGGGGGGCTCGAAGGAGACGCGTCCGCGGATGGCGTCAGTGACCGAGCGGGGCTGCTCCATGATCTCTTTCAACATGTAGTGCCGATAGCCGCCCTTGGCCGCCGAGATGGGGTCGTAAGGCACGGCCTGCGGACTCTTCTGCGTCCGGGTACCATCCAGTGAGTAATACGTCACGCCATTTCGCTCGATGGCCGCCATCTCGCGGTTCTCCAGGAAGGCCATGGAGCGGGTGTGCTTCAGGATAGCCGGCAAGTCGCTGGCGATGAACATCTCGCCCTCGCCGTAGCCGACCACCACGCCGCCGGCGTTACCGATGCGGGCGGTGATGATGCGCTCCGGCTCGTGTCGGCTCAGGACCACCACCGCGTGGGAGCCCGCGATCTTGGTGAGGGCCCGGCGGGTGGCCTCGGCCAGGTCCACACCGCACAGCAGCTCTTCCTCGATGAGGTGGGGCAGAACCTCGGTATCGGTCTGCGAGGCGAAAACGTGACCGTTGGCCACAAGGCGACGCTTGAGCTCCAGGTAGTTCTCGACGATGCCGTTGTGGATAACCACCAGGTCTCCGCGACAGTCGACCTGAGGATGGGCGTTCACCTTGGACGGCTCGCCGTGCGTGGCCCAGCGAGTGTGCCCGATACCCAGGGTACCGTCCACGGGGTCGGACTCGACCATGCTGACCAGGTTATGGAGCTTGCCGACGCTCTTCCTGATCCCGATTAACCCTCCGGGCGAGAGGACCGCAATCCCCGCGCTATCGTAGCCCCGGTACTCTAACTGCTGGAGCCCCTCCAGAAGAATTGGAGTCGAGGAGCGCCCGCCGATATAGCCAATGATGCCGCACATGCTTATCTCCTTCGCCTGCCAACGGCGCGACGGTGGGGCGAAAAGGCGAAAAGGGGAAAAGGGGGGACGCGATTGCCGTATCCTCCCTTTTCGCCTTTTCACCTTTTGCCCTTTTTCCCCTCTGCCACGAGGTTGGCAGTTTGACTACACTCTGCCAATCGTTACATGGACACGTGCCGCCTACGTTCGCAAAGCGGCGCCGAGTTGGGACAAGGAGTCGACCGCGACAATTTGTGCGTCCAGACGTTGGCCTAGCTCGCTCAGCTCGATATCGTCCAGAAAACGAGCGCCGGCGGCGTCGAGGGCCACCCGTGGGATGGCGACTATATCCTGATGCCTCTGGGTGGCTAGCTGGCGCTGAATATCGCCGCCGGTCAAAAGTCCGGAGACGGTAACGCTAGGGCCGAAGAAGCGATTGACCACCGGCTGTACGTCGAGCGTGCAGGACCAGCGGCAGGACAGGTCCGCGGCGATCTGCCTGAGCAGAGGTGCGATGGACGTGCCGCAGACGAGGGTGGCGTCCCTACGCGCAGCGCTGCCGGAGCGTCGCGCGCGCTTCAGCTTGGTCCAGTCGTCGAGCAGGGTTCGGACCATACCGATCCCGTTCTCGTACTGAGGGAAGTCGTCGTACAACCCGGCCTCGGGAATCGGTGCATCGGCCATCAGGTACAGCTCATCCGCGGCATAGACCAGAGAAACGCCCAGCGAGGCGCGCAACTGTTGCTGCCAATGCTCGATCTGCTGGAGCAGGGCAAGGGCCTCGGCCCGCGAGTAACCACGGATGTCGTGCTCCTGCGCCTTACGGTGGTGGGCCGTCAGCCCTACCGGTACGATGCCGATGGATTGCACGGTGGGGAATAGCTCGGCTAGATCACGAATCGTCGTGTCCAGGTGCGCGCCGTCGTTGAGTCCCGGGCAGAGCACAACCTGCGTGTGTACCTGGATGCGCAGGCGGCCCAGGGCGGCTAGCTGGTCCAGCACATGGGGCGCGCGCGGGTTGTGGAGCAGCTTGCGCCGCAGCTCCAGCTCCGTGGCGTGGACGGAGACGTACAGCGGACTCAACCGCTGCTCCGCCAGGCGGTGCCAGTCCTCCTCGACCAGGTTGGTCAGCGTGACGAAGGTGCCATACAGGAAGCTGTAGCGATAGTCATCGTCCTTGACGTAAACGCTGGATCGCAGTCCTCTGGGCAAGCCGGCCAGGAAGCAGAAGTCGCAGTTGTTGGCGCAGCGCCGGATGCCGTCGAAGCTGGGCTCGGCAAACCCCAGCCCAAGATCCGCCCCGTTGGTTTTCACGCTGATATCCCATCGCTGTTCTCCCCGACACAGCGTAAGAGTGAGCGCATCGGCGGCCGTGTAGAAGCGATAGTCCAGCACGTCCCGCAGGGATCGACCATCGACCGCGATCAGGCGGTCTCCTGGTTGAAGATCCAGCTCACTTGCGATGCTGTCTGGCTGCACCGACACAATGGCATCCTTGGTGGCGTCTGGAAGAGGCGACGAGAGATCACCCGGTATGGCGGCACCGTGCCGCCGCTCGTTTTGCATAGATCACCAGCGCTTACTACGAGTTAGACGAACGGACTACCCTCTGTCCACGGCAGAATGCGTGCCAGCCGTGCGGCCCTCGTCGGTTCAATCTTAGGGGGCACGGAAAGCGATGTCAACTCTTGACAGAACAAGCCGCTCAGGCTAATCTGTCGATCGATACTGGCTGCCAATGGAATGGCAGCTCAGGGCACGAGGAGGACGAGTTATGGTACTCAGCGATCGCACTATCCGAGAACTGGTCTCCGCCGGAAAAATTGTCATCGACCCGCTGAACGAGGCGGATATCCAGCCCGCCAGCGTCGATCTGCACCTCGACGCCAAGTTCCTCGTCTTCCGCAACTCGCGCTACCCGTACATCGACGTTCGCCAGAAGCAGGACCTGACCGAGCTGGTGGTGATCGAGGGTGACAATCCCTTCATTCTCCATCCGGGAGAGTTCGTGCTGGCCAGCACCCTGGAGAGGGTCGCGCTGCCGAACGATATTGTGGCCCGGCTCGAGGGAAAGAGCTCGCTGGGACGCCTTGGGCTCTTGATCCACTCCACGGCCGGCTACGTCGACCCCGGCTGGGATGGGCACCTAACCATGGAGCTAAGCAACGTGGCCAACCTGCCCATCACGCTCTACTTCGGCATGAAGATCGGGCAACTCTCCTTCCTTCGCCTGTCTACACCGGCAGACAACCCCTACGGATCGCAGAAGCTGAGCAGCAAATACCAGGGCCAGGCCGAGCCAACGGCCAGCCGGTTCTACAAGGATTTCGAGCGATAGAGGCTGGGGGGCCGTCCCCTTGGGAGTGGGCAGATATTGGGTTTGGCCTGTCCCCTCTCCCTTGCGCACAAGGGAGAGGGGACAGGCACGGCTCCACCATAGCCAATGCAAGACCAATCCTGCCCACTTCTAAGGCTGTCGCCCAGCCCCAATCCCTAACCCCCAACCCCCGCTTTGACCTGCGGCGCGCTCCGATGCTACAATACGGTCGAAATATTGCCATTCGGCTAGCAACGCCGTAACGAGGACGTATCGCCATGTCGGGTCATTCTAAATGGGCGCAGATCAAACGACAGAAGGGTGTCGCGGACGCCAAGCGCGGACAGGTCTTCACTAAGCTCGGTCGCGAGCTGATGGTGGCCGTGCGTCAGGGGGGGCCTGATCCAGCTGGAAATGCACGCCTGCGCCTGGCCATCCAGAAGGCGCGCGAGAACAACATGCCCCTGGACAATATCGACAGGGCCGTAAAGCGCGCCGCGGGCGCATTGGATGGCGCCGCGCTGGAAGAGATCACCTACGAGGGGTACGGACCTCACGGCGTGGCCGTCATGATTCAGGCCCTCAGCGACAACCGCAACCGCACGGTGGCCGAGATCCGCAATGTCTTCACCCGCGCCAATGGCAGCCTGGGTGAAAGTGGCTCCGTTTCCTGGCTCTTCGAGCAGAAGGGCGTGATCACCGTGGACGCCAATGGAGCCGACCCCGAGGAGTTGGCACTGTTGGCCATCGACGCGGGCGCCGACGACGTCAAGGTCGACGAACAGACCCTGGAGGTCTACACCGACCCCAGCTCGCTGGAGACTGTGCGCGAGGCGTTGGAGCGCAGCAACATGAAGATCGAGTCCTCCGAGATCTCGCTGCTACCCAAGACCACGGTGCCCATCACCGGTGAGAAGGAAGCGACCTCAGTGCTGCGATTGATCGACAAGCTGGATGACCTGGACGACGTCCAGGAGGTCTTCTCCAACGCGGACATCCCCGCCGAGGTAATGGAGGGGTACGGAGGCTAGGCGTGGTCACACTTGGCATCGATCCCGGGGTGGCCTCGACCGGGTATGCCCTGGTGGAGAGCCGAGCTGACCAGCTCGCGCTGCGAGACTACGGCGTCGTCAGCACCTCGGCCAAGTCTCCTCTGCCCGAGCGTCTGGGCATCCTCTACCGGGAGCTCACGCAACTGATCGCCGCGCAGCATCCGGATGACGTGGCCATCGAGGAGCTATATTTTGCCCGCAACGCGCGCTCGGCCCTGGTGGTGGGGCACGCGCGCGGCGTGGCCATACTGGCCGCGGTCAACAGCGGGCTCCCCGTTAGCGAGTACTCTCCCCTCCAGATCAAGCAGGCCGTCTCCACCTACGGACGAAGCGACAAGGCTCAGGTGCGCAATATGGTGCGGATGCTGCTCAACCTGGATTTCGATCCCGAGCCTGACCATGCCACTGACGCCATGGCCGCGGCCATCTGCCACATAAACCACACGCGCTGGGCCCGGGCCGTGGTGGACGCCGATAGGAGGGCACTATGATCGCTGGATTGGCGGGCATTCTGGAGGATCGGGGTACCGACGCCCTGGTCATCAACGTGGGTGGCGTGAGCTATCGCGTCTACGCGCCGCTTTCCACGCTGAGCGCCGTGGGCGAGATCGGCTCTTCCGTGCGCGTGCGCACCCATCTCCACGTCCGAGAGGACAACCTGACCTTGTACGGCTTCGCGACCGAGCGCGAACGAGAACTGTTCGAGCTGCTCATCGGCGTCAATGGCATCGGTCCCAAGGCCGCCCTGGGTCTGCTCTCGGTCCTGGATCCCGATAAGCTCGTGAGCGCGGTCATGGCCGAGGATGTGGCCCTGCTAACGCGTGTGCCGGGGATCGGGCGCAAGACCGCCGCTCGCCTCATCCTGGAGCTGAAGGGCAAGCTCGAAACGGGACCGATCGCGATGCCCGCGCGGGGACTGGAGGGCGATTCTCAGCAGATCCTGGCCGCTCTGTCTTCCCTGGGCTACAGCTCCATCGAGTCCATGGAGGCCCTCAAAGCCGCCTCCGCCGAAGCGGACCTTCCCACCGAAGAGAAGCTACGCAAGGCTTTGCAGCATCTGGCCAAGGCGTTTTGACCAGCCATAAGGCGAAAGCGTTCGTATCGACGAACTCGCTCACGATAACTTGCTGATCCGACGTTTCGCCCGTTCATGCTTCGCAATGGTCGGCATCTCCTCAATGGGGACGTCCAGAGGTGGCAGTGTGCCAGCAACCTCTTCCAGAGACGGACGAGCTTTTCGAAGGCGTGCCTCTCCTCCTTCGACCTCGACCTCGATCTTGTCAAAGGCCTTAAGACCCAATTTCACCCGCACCTCTTTAGGGATAGCCACCTGACCCTTCCGCGTCAAGCTGGTTATGTGAGACATCTACCTACCCCCCTATCTGGCGATTGGTCGGGGCTTCTTCGAGAAAGCGGCATTATCGATCTACACCGAATCAGATAGTGAAATCCCTCTCCGGGCATTACTTCGTCCAAGCAGTGAACCGATAAAAGCCATCGCACTAGCATATGCGTACTTACCATTATATGCAGTTATATGCTATATGCAGTTATATGCAGTTCGTCGATTGGCTGCAGCGCATGGATTCCCTCTGAGTGGGGCTTTACGCTTCCGCGCCGTGCGCACTGCCCGGCACGCTGCTGTCAACGGATTCGGGATCGGATTGAACGGACCCACGCCTCTAAGTGGTGCATCCGCCAAGTCTAATCGACATCCGTAGCGGCGGACGGCTCTGTCCGCCGGGGGGTAGGGCGCGCCCTACCCCCCGGCGGACACGGCGGTCCGCCGCTACGAAAACGTAAGGGACTTGGTGGATCCACCACTCAGCCGAAGACCAGGGAACGCCGCATGCACCGCCAGTGGCTATACGTGCCTGATTGGCTGAGGCGCGAAGCATCTTGAGCAGGACCCCGCCTCCTGACTCGGCCATCCGTGCAATCCGCTCCCAAATCCGTTGACAGCGCCTCCACGTCCAGCAGGCCGCTGCGGAATACTGACGCCCATCCCAATGTCGCCTGCGCGGGGAATGACAAGGCAAGGGTCGAGGGTGATGGAGTAGGGGTCCGGCGTCAGCCAGCCGTCTGCGGGGATACCTCTTTGATCGAGGCGCCCTGCTGGCGTCTTACCCAGCGTGTGAAGATTTCGACGATCTCCGGGTCGAACTGCCTCCCGGCGTTGCTCTCTAGCTCGAATAGGGCCTGCTCGATAGGCAGCGCCTTGCGGTAGGGTCGGTCGGTCACCATGGCCGAGTAGGCATCGGCCACGGCCAGCACGCGCGCGATGAACGGAATGTCCTTCCCCTTAAGTCCGTACGGATAGCCCCGGCCGTCATAGCGTTCGTGGTGGTATCGCACTCCATCGAGCACCTGATCCAGATCGGGCATCTGTTGGATGATCTGCGCTCCGAAAAGCGGATGTTGCTCCATCACGCGCCGTTCGTCTTCGCTGAGTGGACCGGGCTTCTGAAGAATGGTGGTGGGCACGCCGATCTTGCCCACATCGTGCAGGGCTCCGGCGACGCGCACCTGATCCTGTATGGCTATCGGTAGGTTCATCTCGCTCGCGACTGCCATAGCGAACTCGGTCACCATTTCCGAATGACGGCGCGTGTAGCGATCCTTGTTGTCGACAGCGGCGACGCAGCTATCCAGCATGCTCCACAGGGCAATATCACGCTGTTCGATCTGTGAGGTATCTGGCTCACTTGCGGACGATACAGTGCTTCCACCTGAGTGCTTGGCAAAGTACATAGCAGCGTCCGCGGCATGAATCAGGGACTGCTGGGAATCCCCGTCGTGTGGGTAGGTCGCCAATCCAACACTGCAGCCGATCGGCAAATCATATCTGCCACCGATCGCCACGCGCTCAGCGGCCAGCCCTTCCAGAAACCGGCGCGCCACAACCTCCGCCTGTTCACCGTTAGTCTCGGGAAGCACGACGATGAATTCATCGCCACCGTAGCGCCCGACGATATCCGTGGTACGACAGGATGCACTCAAAGTTCTGGATACCTGCTTGAGAACGGCGTCTCCCGTCAGGTGGCCGTACGTATCGTTGAAGAGCTTGAAGTTGTCCACGTCGGCGATCATAACCGAGAGGGACCGGTTGTGACGGCGCGAGCGCTGCAACTCCCGCCACAGCATCTGCTGCACGGCGCGCTGGTTATAGATCTCGGTCAGGGCGTCGATCTCGCCCAGCCGCTTGAGCTCCTGGTAGAGCTGGGCGTTCTTGATGGCCAGGGCGGACTGGTTGGCAAAGACCATGGCAATCGCCTGTAGCTCGGCCGTGAACGTCTCGATGCCCTCCTTGGTAAGAGCCACCACTCCGATGGTCTCATCGTCCAACACCAACGGGATCACCCCGAGTACCTGGATAGGCGTGGCAATCGCTGACTCCCGACCGAAGACCGCCTCGCTGGCATCCTGCATGAGGCCGGGCACATCTTCCAGGAAGACGGGCTGTCTTTTTATGGCCACCACGGTTAGCAGGTTGCCGTGGGTGCTGATCGGGTGCACGGTTGCAACAGTGCTACCGAACAGTTCTGGCAAACAGCTCTCGTTCGCCTCTCCGCGCGCGATGGAGATACGCCCTTCAAGCTGCTGCCCGTCGGCACTGACCGTCAGGATCCAGACACAGCCGGATTCGAGGATCTCCAGCATCGCCGTGCCCAGACGGTTCAGCACCTCTTCCAGCTCCAGGTTGGCCGTGAGCGTCGCGCTGACACCCTGAAGGCGGCGCACCTGGTTATGGGTTTGCTCCAACTCGGTATGTCGATGTTCCAGCTCTTCAAGCGCGGACGAGAGCTTCTGGTCTCGCTCGGCCAGTTGATCGGCCATGCCATCGAACGCACGGCCTAGATTGCCAACCTCGTCGTGCGCGATCAAGGACGAGCGCGCGGTCAGGTCGCCTGCAGCTAGCCTCTCCGTAACCCGAACCAGGATCCCTAGACGACGAGAGATAGTGAGCGCCACCAGGGTGCCAGTGGTGACCACGAGCAGGGCTCCGGAGAGGAAGTACACGGCCAATCTCAACCAGAGTAGGGATCTGGCTGCGTCCAAGGGCTCGGTGGAGCTTAGTGTCACGATGGTCAATCCCGATTCGGTCCCCTGCACACCCAAGACGGCTGTGGCCGCGAGATACTCTCGTCCTTCGAGCGTCAATCGTGCGGGCAGCCCATCTGGCGGCAGCGGCTGCCACGCTACCTCGACACCACCGGGCAACGTGGAGGCTATGGTCCGTTTGTGGTCGAAAGCCACAAGATACTCGCGCGTTCCCATGCTCATCTGCTTGAGCATATCATCCCCGATCAAGCTCCCGACTATCACCGCGCCCGATGACCCTTCCAGCGACCTGATGGGAGAAATGCCGACGAGAAGGGAAGTGGGGCGGTCCCGGACCGCCACTACATCCGCGAGATATAGACCCGCCAGCGCTTCCGAGATCTCCCTTCCGTCATCCAGTATGGCGTCGCTCAGGGTATGGTCCCGCAGGTCCGCGAGCGTTGCTCCGCGCATGTCCACCACCTTGATCCAATCCACTTGTAGGATAGATTTCAGCGGCATCAACCTCTGCAGCAGCGCGGTCCGGTCTCCCTGCTCGACTAGCTGGCGAACTTTCTCGCTCTCACTCACCACCCGGGCCTTCATGCGCAGTTGCTCTTCCTCATTCTGGAAGTTTCGCAGCACCATCGAAGAGACGCCCGCCACTTCGCTGCGCAGTCCATCTTCAAGGCTGCCCGAGACCCAGTGCCCGAGGATAACCGTTCCAGCCAGCGAAATGCTGAGGAAGAGAACAACAAGCGGGATGAAGATCTTACGGCCCAGGCTGAGATTGGCATACGCGGTCCGTAACATAGAGATCCTACTTATCCTTCGCCAACGGCACGAAACCAGCCTTGGACAGCTCCTCGCTCCCGGCCGGGCCAAGAGCGAAATCGAGAAAGTCCTTGGCCGCCGAGGCTGGCTGCGTCGTCGAGAGGACGCCCAGCGTGCGCACCATTTTGTACTGCCCGCTGCGCACGTTACCGGCAGTAGGCGCGACCCCATCCAGACTCAGACGATTCAGCGGCGGTTGCCCGGAGATGGCGTAGGCTAGAGAGAACGCACCGATGGAGTACGGTGTGTCATGCACAGCTTTGGCTAGCTCTTGCTCCTGCTGAAGGACGATCGCCGACGGCGCGATAGTGAGATCGCCGCCGAGGTAGCTTTGCCGCAACAGGATCTTGGCCGACTCGTCCTCCGGCCGATCGAGTAGCACGATGGCCGCCTCAGGTCCACCCAGCTCGTGCCAGTTGGACACCTTTCCACTGTAGATTGCCTTGAGGTCATCGGTCGTCAGGTTAGTGACCCCAGTGACACTGGGATGCGTGGCCACCATCAGCGCATCCCGGGTGAATTCCCAATACTGCAGCCGACCGTCGTTTTCTTCGGCCTTCAGGGCGCGCGTCATAGCGCCGATGTCGACCAGTCCAGCCTTTACTGCGGATATGCCACCGGTTGTCTGGCTGCTAGGCAAGAAGACGACCTTCCCACCCTTGGTTTCCGCTTCGAAGGCAGTCGCCACCGTCTGCAGAGCCGGATAGACCGATCCCGCTCCCGTGATCTTGATCGTCTGCACTGGCTGCGGCTCGGGTTTGCTCACGGCCGCGGCGGTTTTGCCGCAAGCCACGACGCCCGACATGATAAGAACCAGCGCGATACCCACTACGAGAGCTCTCATGCCCAACTCCTGATAGCCTGACCGAGGCCTAGGGCGCCTCCTGGGAGCGCGGGCGAGACGCCCGCGCTCCCAGCCAGCATCGTCACTTCGTCCAACCGTCTATATGGGAGCGTCGTGACGCACTTCCCAGAAAATCGCTGTGCAGTCTGAACACACCTGTACCCGCTATTATCCCGTTGCAGCCGTACTGGCGTGAATAGCCTAGGAGTCCCGGGACCGGTAAGTAGAAGGTCCTGTGAGAGCGTTGACAGCCCGTGTCCTAACGTCTAATATCAAGGGCGTCCTCGGATGACTCCGAGAGCAGGAGGGAGCTAGTTGGTTGCCTGTCCTTGCCACGAGATCCAGCGATGATAGGTGTTGCGTCATGATGGTGTTCGAAGAAGTTGCCCGGTATGCCCTCCACTCGAGCCCGCCGCGGTCTCGGAGACCGCGGCGGGCTGAGTTCGCTGTGAATATGGGCGGGCGGTAGTGCGGCACATGTCGCGCGTCCTGGACCTCTACCACGACCAGCCGCTGGGCATCCGTCTCTTCGTCAGGACCCGTCACCTGCTCTGCCCAATGGCACGGATCGAGCGGCTCGTGCCGCGCGAGGGACGTATCCTGGAGGTGGGATGTGGCCACGGCCTCTTCACGAATCTTCTGGCCGTCGCGTCGCCCGCACGCAGTGTGCTGGGCGTCGATCCCGCGCCCGTCAAGATCCAGGTCGCCGAGCAGGTGGGGGCACCACTTCCCAACGTCGCCTTCAGACGCGGCTACGTCGCGGAGGTGGCAGAAGAGGGGTTCGACGCGGCGGCGATCCTGGACGTGCTGTACTTACTCCCGCCGGCGGACAAGAGAGAGGTGCTCCGGTGCTGCTTCGAGCGTCTCAGGCCGGGCGGCATGTTGATCCTCAAGGCGAACGACACCGCGCCTCGGTGGAAATACGAGGTCACCGTGCTGCAGGAGAAGATTATGACCGGCCTGAGGCTAACCATGGGCGGCCACGGGCTACATTTCTTCAGCCGAGATCAGAATGCCGAGCTCTTGCGTGACGCCGGATTCACGGTGGAGCGCATTCTCGGCCTCAACTCCTGGCTGCCGTATCCTCACGTGGCGTTCGTGGCCCGACGACCGTGACTACACACCTGGAGCACCAGATGCAGAACGGAGACCAGGTCGAGCTCTCGCTCGTTATCCCCGCATACAACGCGGCGAGGATGATCGTCGGGTCGCTACGACGCGCGAGGGCGTATTTGAAGGATCGCTGGTCCTACGAGATTATCGTGGTAGACGACGGCAGCGCGGACCGGACCGTGGGGACGATCACGCGGCTTCAGGCGGAGGATCCCACCCTGCGACTGCTGTGCAACGGCAAGAACCGGGGCAAGGGCTACGCGGTGACGCGGGGAATGCTCGAGGCCCGCGGACGCTACATTCTATGCACCGACGCCGATATGGTCTACCCGCTGGACCTGATCGAGACGTTCATCGACAAGCTGAACGAAGGGTACGACGTGGCCGTGGGATCACGTGTGGTGGAGGGATCGCTCTACGCCATGCACCCGCGCCATTTTCCTTATATCTACCAGCGTCACCTGGTGGGTCGGGTCTTCATCTGGGTCGTTCATCGTGTGCTGGATCTGCCCATCACGGACACCCAGTGCGGCTTCAAGCTCTTTCGCCGCGAGGCCGCTCAGGCTATCTTCCCTCGTGTGGAGCTTAGCTCCTTCGCCTTCGACGTGGAGGTGCTGCTCATCGGGCGGCGTCTCGACTATCGAATCGCCGAGATGCCGGTCTACTATCGCTACGACGGCGAGGGCAGCAGCGTGCAGCTTTTCCGTGACAGCCTGAAGATGTTCACCGACCTGCTGATCATTCGCAAGAACGATGCGAGGCGGAGGTATGGTCCTGACCGCGCGAGCTCGCGGCCCGAGCAACAAGCCTCCTCCCGCCATTTATGAAGAGGATCCAGAGCATGGCCCACCAGCCCGATCAACCGGCCGATCATTACGCGCGCGCCTACGCCTCGCGACTCCACCCGCTGCACCTCTTCCATCGGCGCAGGCTGGACCGCATCTTGTCGCTCATCCCCGGGCGGGTCAGGGTGCTCGACGCCGGCTGCGACGCGGGCGTTCTGGCCGGCCTGCTACTGGACAGAGGCTGCCAGGTGGTGGGAGTAGACGTGCGCTCTTCTAGCATCGAGCTGGCCCGACAACGCTGTCCCACGGCCCAGTTTCACGTGCGGGACATCCGCAGCTTGCGGCTCGACGAGCACTTCGACGTGGTCGTCTGCACCGACGTCCTCGAGCACCTGGTGGAGCCCGAGCGCAAGCGAGCTATAACACGCTTGCTGGCGCATCTGGAGCCCGGTGGGCTGATGGTCGTTAGCTTTCCCAGCCGACTCTATTTCGCGGTCGAGCCACTGTGGAAACAAGTGCGACGCGCACTATATCGACGCACTACCGGCTGGGACGATGACGAGGTGCATCTGCCGATCGATGATCTGCCTCTACCCAACTGCGATATCATCACGCGAGGCACGTGTTGCCTGGGTCTGGTGGAGTGGATGGTGGCGAAAGCACGGTAGACCGACGCAGCAGCAGAGCGCGCCGGAGCATCCCGCGGTCTTTTTCGAAGGTCAACATCTCCACCGCCTGCTCCGGGCTGACTACGGCGCCCTCCCCAAAAGTGGACTCAGGGCAGAAGGCTCCTCCCTCCGCCTCCATCAGGAACCAGTGGACAGTTTTGTAGCGCAACACGGGTTGGAGCGGAAGGGTGAACGCATAGCTTGTCTCGCCAACGCGGGCCAAAATCCTGGCCCGCAGCCCGGTCTCTTCCTCCACCTCACGTAGCGCCGCCTCTTCGGGCGTCTCGCCGGGCTCGACGTGTCCCTTGGGCATCACCCACTCCCCGCTGTGACGGCGCAACAATACCACCTGCCCCTCCTTGAAGACCACGCCGCCCGCCGAGGTCTCTTTGCCCTCTTCTTCCATACGCTCAAACCTCTTTCAGTTGGACCCCTGTCCCCAGTCGAGCTTGTAGACGACCATGTTATCAAGCCCAATCTTGATCGCATATGACTGGTCGACCCGATAGACTTCCTGGGCCAGCGAATCTCGTGCCAGCCAGGGGTACCAGGATGGATACATGGCCAGATAGGCGGGACGCCGATTCTCCAGGTAGGACAAGACGCGATCCGGCTGGCGCACAAACGGCGCCAGTTCCGGCGTGATAAGTCCCGCGATATCCAGTATGGGGCGCCCGCCGAAGTAGCCGATGGCCCCGATGTCGTGCGTGGCGACGAGCACGCCCGGCGGCGTGTTGTCCCGCAGCCAGCGGGCCACCGTCACGTTCTCCTCGTCGATGAATTTCACATCCCAGGCATAGACCACCGCGCCATTCACCCACAGCACTACCCAGAAGGCCGCCAGCGCCATGGGGATCACCCTTGCCAATAGCCGCATGGGCAACACCTCACACAAGCGCAGCGTTCCCCACAAACCGTAGATCAGGAGCACTGGGATGACAGGCATGAGATACCGTCCATGATGGTAGACGACCGGCAGGCGAAGCATATAGGCGACGATCAGGCCGGCACACCACAGGATGGGCAGCCACGCCAGTATGGTCCCGCTATATAGCGACATCCGGACGCCGGCACGCCAAAGCCGCGCGGCCAGCACGCCGAAGGCAAAGAGCAAGCCGGGAAAGAGCCCCAACAGGGGTCCCGAGAGAAGCTCCCGGACAGCCAGCAGCAAGAAGCGAACCATGCCTGCCGGATTGGTCTGCTGGGCGTAGAAGACGTTCTTGGCGTAGTAGGTGCTTGGAAGTAGCTGCCCGGTCACGCGATAGTTGAAGATCGCGTAGGGCACCAGGAGCAGCAGGAAGAACAGGAGCATCAGGGCCGGACTGACAGCCACATCTCCAACCGCACGAATCAGCCCCGCTCCGGCCGCGGGGCTTTGTTCTTCGACCAGGCTCTCTCCTTTCGCAGGACTCTGTTCTGCCCCTGGGTTCTTTTCTGTCGCGGGGTCCTGTACTGCCATCAGGTTCTTTTCTGTCGCAGGGTCTTCTACCGCCATCAGGTTCTCTTCTGTCGCGGAGTTCTCTTTTGTCATTGTGAGCCGGAGCGAAGGATCTCCCCGTTTGTCATAGTACGAGCCACTGTCCTGTCGCTCAGGCGCGGGTCGTCCCTCCAACGAGGAGATTCTTCGCTGCGGCTCACAATGACAATAAGGGACCTGCATGGCATGAGCCAACGCCGACAACGGCTCAGACTGACAATGAGAGACAGGCTCAGCATGAAACAGCTTCCTCACCACCTCTGCTGCCAGAACCAGAGCGAACAACAGCAGCCCTTCCGGCCGCGTCATCACGAGGAGTGCGCCCAAGACTCCTATGACGACTGGAGAGGAACAGGACCAGAGCCAGTGGGCGCCCCACCAGCCATGCCGGCCTGTGGGCTGATGGCGCGTGTTGAGCGCTCCTCGCAGCAGAAGTAGGCTGAGAAGGATGAACAACGTGGTCTCCATGCCAGATAGGGCGGCCCAGCCCAGATGGGGCTCCAGCACAACCCCCAGGCCCGCCAGCGCGGCCCAGGTCGGGCGCCGCGGGTAGAGAGTGCGAAAGATGTCGCGCGCCAGCAGTCCCGTCAGCCCCAGAAGAAGCAAGCCCAGGAGGTAGGACCAGATACGGTGGTCGATGCGCAGGTAGTAGCCACCCGCCAGCAGCATCGTCCAGAGGGGCGAGGTAGAGGCCGAGGATGGCTCGCCCGGATTGTAGACGAGTTCCCCGTAGCGCAGCAGGTTCCGCGCGAACGTCTGATGGATCCAGGCATCGTCGACGGGATAGGCGAGCTCGCTCTCCAGGACCAACACGTAACCCAGGTAGAGCGCGGCCGTAATTGGGAGCAGCGTCAGCAGTGCCAGAAGCAGGCGCTCCTCCAGCCACCGCATTCTCTGGACAGATCCGGAACGCGCGGTGAGGGTTCGATCGATACTACGCGTGAGCAACAGCTATGCCTCCCTTTCGATAGACTAATCGCGGCCTAAGCAATCCAGGCCCAACGTACGAAACCTGCCGTCAACACCAGAAGTCCCATGAAAGCAGCTATTACGTAGACACGATGGACGATGCGCCGCCGAGCAGCCAGAGCCAGCAACATGAAGCACGGAAAGTCGACCAGAACGAAACGGGGGGTGCTCGATAAGGGCGCCGCCGTATTCGAGAACACCAGGCTCGGCGCCAGCAATGACAGGCCGAGAAGACCGTAGCTCACAGGGAGAAGTCGCAGAGAAAGAATGGAGAGCGCCAGGAACCCAAGCATAAGGAAGAGATCCAGGTAGTTCGTCAAGGGCCAGGCCGACTTCAAGACAAGCAGCATGCCCTGCCACAGTGATTCCCAAGGCGGCCGCATTGTCTCGCCCCAGCGGTCTCCCAGCGTCTGAACCGGGTTCGAGGAAGCGCCAATCGCCAGGTGGGTGTAAGCCGTGAACAATAGCGGCGCCAGGAGAATCAGCGCCAGGTGCCAGACATCTCTGGACCACATGGCACGCCAACGCCAACCGTGCTGACGTGCGAATTCCCAGGCCAATGGCACCAGCAGCACAACTCCATGCGGTCGGGTTAACGCCGCGGCAAACCCACATGCGCCTGCCAACCACCACCACCCTTTGCGCGAGAAGTAGAAGGAGGTAACCATGAGGGCCAGAAAGAGGGCCTCTGTGTACGGAGCGAAGAAAAAGAAAGCAGTCGGGAAGATCGCCATGTACACGACCGTCCGAGTAGCGACGCAAGGATCCACGTCGTCGGCCACTAGGTGCCAGAGGACAAAGAGACCGACGGCTAGGGCGATGCCAGAGATGACCAGACCGGCCAGCGCCCAATTCTGTCCCAACAGCGAGCCAAAGAGGCGCATCAGAATCGGGTAGAGCGGCCAGAAGGGGGTGGAGGCACTCTCAACCGCGTAGCCTCCACCTGCGATTCGCTCGTAGAAGAGGGCATCCCAGCGCTGCCAGGGGCCAACCACGAAGTAGAGCGGATCGCCAGGTCTGAGAGCTGGACTAACCTTGGCTGCGACCGATGCCCACCATTCTTCTGACAGAGGAAACAGAGCCAGCACAGCCCAAGCCAGGAGCGATAGCCCGACCCGAAGGGAAACGACAATCCCAATCGCCAGCAGTGCAGGCAGCAGCGAACTCGTCTTCCTCGCACGCACAAGATCGATGCCTATATCCTCCGCGGCGACACACAGACTCGTGCTCATGGCATCCGCCTCGAAACCTTGATCAACGACATCTATCTCCTCTCCTCTGTTTATTCCCCACCAGAAAATCTTGCGGTCTGCTCTGCAACTTGCGGAGCACGTCGCAGCAGGAGATACCCATCCCCATCGAAGACCGTCTCGTAGTCGCCTCGGGACAGCACAGCGGCAACTGCCTGGTCATAGCTGGCGTCATCGCGCGAGAGAGGATAGGTATAGCCTTGCCTATCGAGCAGAATGTAATCCGCTTGCTTGAGATCCGGGAACAAGTACACGTAACGCCGGCGTGTCAGATGTGGCACCAGGTCGCTCTGGGCTGAGACCGAGGCCTCGGGCGGCAGCGAGCTAACCAACTCGAGTCCCAGGCGAGTGTGCTCAGTGGTCTGGTACAGCCGGAGTTGGAAGCTCTTGGACAAGGGAGCCCGGCTATTCAACGTGTAGCTGAGTAGACCACTGACCGCCAGGAAGATCGCCATGGCCACTGGCACGCTGGACTTCCAGCGTGCCGCGACTTTGGCACGGACAAGGAGTCCAAGCGCTCGCGACACACCCTCCACGCCAGCGACGAGGAGCAGCGGCACGAGAACGGCCCCGTAGTGGAATATCGGCGAGTATTGCGATGGCGATCCGCTGAGCAGTAAATAACCGATAGTGGGCAGCGCCAGCAGAAAGATTTCGATCCCCAGCAGAGATGCGAAGCCGAGCGGCACGAGCAGGCTCAGCAGGAACGCCAATCGTCCGGGGTCCCCCAGGAGGGAAACCACGGTGAGCGGATGCGAGACGAGGTTGCGCATGATCTCGGGAACGCCGGAGCCCAGATACGCATAGCGGTTCAGGTAGTAATAGCTACGCTCAGGCGCGAAGGACGGGATCACAAGCATCGTGGCCAGGTACACCCAACCCAGTCCTCCCATCACGAGCAGCGGGCCGATCCTCCATCTCCTCTGTGCAATCAGGACATACGCCCCAAAGGCCGCCACGATGAGCCCCACGTCTTCTTTCGTCAGCATGGCGAAGAGGAGCAGAGGGAGGCAGACGCGATAATTCCTTTGAAGCAAGTAGTAGAGGGCGAAGCTGAGCATTGGCTCTACCAACGCCACCGAATGAAAGTCGAACAAGTTGGCGTAGGTGAGGGCCGGGAACGACAGGTAGGAGAACACAAACAGCATGGCCCAGAGTCTTCCGAGCCTCCGGGATGCCAGCCAGTATATGGGCACGGCCCCGCTGGCGAAGAGCACGGACTGCAGAACGAGCAAGACGCGCGGATCGGCGTACAGCCAGTAGAATGGCACCAGCAGCGCTAGGGTGGGCGAGAAGTGGAAGCCAAGATAGCTCATGGCGTCGGTGGCCAGCGTCCTCTCGGCAAGCGATAACTCGAGCCAGCGTCCCTGCGCGCTGTTCCAGATGACTTGATCGTACACGCCCAGGTCGAAGGCGTGGGTGCGCAGAGAGTAATGCTGAAGTATGGATAGGACAGAGAAGGTCGCGGCGTAGGCGACGATTGCTGTGGTAGCAACCACGCCGGCATGGCGCCGCAGGAAGGCGCCGGCTCCTCCACAAATCCGCGCCGCCAGCACTTGAGCACTCGGCGGCGCCGTGAGGACCATGCCAGCGCACAAGCCAGCCACGAGTGTTACCACTATGAAACGAAGAAGAGCAGCCGCGCCGGTGTCCATCTTACGGAAGCGCTCCCGGACCAGCGGACTCGAAGCCCACCGAGCCATCGATACATAGGCACACTTGTTTATTGGGAACCGCAGCAAGCACTGTGCCTGGCGCGGTGTTGGCATGCAACCAGTTCCGGAGGGACGGCATGATCACCAGCGGGATCGTCGAAACTCTCTCTCGGAGGCGCCTCACGGCTGGATGCCTCGGGTGTCGTAGAGTCCCATCCAGATGCCCCGTATGTCGGTAGATTCCAAGAGGGGATAGCGACGGCTCAACTCTTCTCGAACGCCCAGTTGCCACTCGACGCTGTGATCGGGGGCCACTATCAGCCACGTCCGCTCATGCCCACGGGCCGCCTGCTCGAAGCTATCGGGCTCGATGCCCAGTGCCACGTAGGTGGACTGGGCTCGAGCCGTGCCAGCCTCCCGCTCCGGGTCACCCAGCAGCAGGGACTGCTCTCGTCCGAGATATAGCGCGAAGGGAAGGTAACTGCCGTCACTCGTGTGCGCCACGGCATCTCCCGGCCCGGCGTGAGCGCGGACGTAGCTGGCCGCAAGCCGTAAGGGCGGCTTCCCTGCCGTGGCGTCAAAGTACCAGCGCCCGAGCGAGATCCCGCACAGCGCGACGAGCAGAAGCCCTAGGGCTAGCGAGACTCCTCGCGGTCTCAAGCGCGCTAGCCCCCAACCCACGAAGAGGTACAGTGCATACGACGAGACGATCAAGGTACGCTCCAGGTAGATCGGTCGCCACAGCGATACCAGATAGGAGAAGATGGGAGGCGCAACCAGCCACAAAACGACCACCGCCAGCGAGGCTCGCTCGGCGGCGACCGCGGCACGATAGGCGCGCAGTCCGAAGATGCCCAGGCTGAGCAATACCAGGAATAGCCCGGCGGGCCATAGGAGCGGGGGAAGGCTGCCTCCGAAGAGAAAGACATAGAAAGTCGCCGGCACCTGGAAGGCCGTGGGTGGCGAAACCCAGAACGATCGGGCCACGCGTTCGGCCTGCTGCAGCGAAACCACCAGCCAGGGGGAAAAGAGCAGGATTGCGCCGAGATGAGCGAACAACAGTCCTCGAAGTGGTGCATCCGGCAAGCCCTTTGCGCTTTCGTAGTGGCGGACCGCCGTGTCCGCCAGGGGTGGGGTAGGGCGCGCCCCCTGCCCCGCCCCTGGCGGACAGAGCCGTCCGCCACTACGAATAGACCAGGACTTGGTAGATGCGCCTCTAAGACGCTTTCCAGCACGAAATCGGCGAAAGACAACAACGGCAGCGACCGGCACCAAGGTCAGGGCGGCCAGATTGTGAACGTACAGAAGCGCGGCTGTGGCGACGGCGTAGGGGATCCAACTGCGCAGGTCGTTGGCATCCCAGGCCCGCAGCAGCAGGAAGATGACCAGCAACGACAGGAAGCCCAGCAGGGTGTACATGCGCGCCTCCTGCCCGTAGAAGACCTGGAACGGCGAGATGGCCGTGATCCCGGCGGCGACGAGCCCGACGGTGGAATCGAAGAGCTTGCGGCCCACAGACAGGACCAGAGCCACGCATCCCACGCCAAAAGCCGCCGAGAGAAAACGCAGGGAGAAATCGTCCAAACCCGCCACAGCTTGCTGTACGTGCAGGATGTAATAATAGAGAGGAGGCATGGTGTCGAGAGCCGTCCGCCGCGTGATCTCGCCCAGATCGTAGCGCGCCAGCAGCGCGCTGAAGGCCTCGTCGTACCAGAGGCTCTGCCGTCCGAGAAAGCTCACCCGCATGGTCCACGCGGCGAGAATCAAGGACAGCGGCAACCAATGGCGATAGCCCCGGCTGCCCCGCCCAGCAGGCGGCCGTGGCGCCGACGAAGAAAGGCTCCCAATCGTCTCTGCAGGCACGGCATGCGGGTCCCCATGTGAAACCCTGGCAAAGCAAAGAGGAACTCGGACTGGAGTCACTTTTATCTCAGAAAAAGGCGAGAATGGGCCTGATAATCAGGTTATCACGCGCAGTACTCGAGTTCCATAGCCTAGAGGTAGCGTGAGTCCATAGCCTATTGGTCATCTGTTATCCGTCCCGGAAACCACCCAACCAGCGTTACAATCTCTGTGAGTCTACGCGCGAGGTGAGAGCCATGGAGGAGATCCTGCGCAATATGGCCCGACGGCGCATGCGCACGGGGCTGACCGTGCTGGGCATCGTGGTCGGCGTGTTCGCCCTCACCGTCATGGGCGGGCTCTCGGAGTACTTCAATGTCATGCTGGACAGCGCAGAGCGCTTCGCCGGGAGCACAGTTCAAGTAGGGCCCGTGGATCGGTCCTTCGAGAAGCGCCCCAATGAGTCAACTGTACGTATGCTGGGACGAGTGGAAGGTGTGCAACTGGTGATGCGCGTCTTGAGCGACGTCCTCTCCGACAACATGAGCACCGTGCAGTTCGGTCCGCCCAACATGGTCATGGCCGTGCAGCCGGAGCACAGCCCTCTCATACTGGAAGGCGTCAAGCTGCGACAGGGGCGCTGGCTGCAGTCCTCCGATACGTACAAGTACAACGCGGTGGTCGGCGCAAAGATCGCCACAGCGAAGAACGTGAGCCTCGGCGATACCATCGAATGGCGCAAAAAGCAATTTACGGTCGTCGGCATGCTCGATCTGACGAACTCTATCCCCGACCAATACGTGGTGGTGCCGTTCGACGTCGCACGGAAGGAGATGAAGCTGCCTCCTGACACCGTGGGCGGCATCGCGGTGGTCCCCCGTCCGGGAGCCGACCCCGAGGAGGTCGCCGCGCGCATCAATCGAGAGATGCCGACGCTGAAGGCGACCTCTCCGCGCCAGATGATCGACGAGATTCGGCAGGGGTTGCTGATCTTCAACGTCATCATGCTGAGCGGGGCCCTGTTGGCGGCCATCGTGGGCGGGCTCTCCGTTATCAACACCATGATCATGTCGGTCAACGAACGGACCAAGGAGATTGGCATCAAGAAAGCCATCGGCGCATCGGATCGCGACATCATCCTGGAGTATCTGGCCGAAGCGACCGTGATTGGCTTCGTCGGCGGAGTCGTCGGGCTCATGCTGGGCTACGGCATGGCCTCCTTACTGAACGCCGCCGCCTCCTCGGCCCTGGGCGGCACGGAGCTGTGGGTTGTGACGCCGCGCCTGGCGACGCTGGTCGTCGTCTTTGCCACTATCCTGGGCGCGGCCGCCGGGCTGTACCCAGCCTGGAACGCGGCCAGGCTCGACCCTGTGAAAGCGCTCCGCACAGAGTAGCTGAAGCATCGTTACAGAGGACGTCAATCCTGGGAGCGCGGGCGTTCTCGCCCGCTACAGCGACGGTGCTGGCGAGAACGCCTCCCAGGTAGCTTTTGTGGATTACCACCTCGTCGCGGGAAGTTGGAGGTAAGCAATGAACAAGAAGCTGATCATCGGAGGGGTCGTCGTCGTTCTGGTCGTCGGGGCGGTGGCGCTTTCGCGCACGGCTGCTCCCTCTACACCAAAGCAGACGACCACGACCGACAAGACGCCGCAGATTGCCATGACGGCGAAGGGATCGATCGTGCCCGTGAAACAGTCCAAGCTGACCTTCACATCCGCAGGGCGGGTGAGCGCTATCCTGGTGAAAGTCGGGGATCGGGTGACCAGAGGTCAGCCTCTCGCGGAGCTGGAAACCAGCGACCTGAAGCTCCAGGTGCGAGCGGCCGAGGACGCTCTGGCGGTTAACGAGGCCCAACTGGCCCAGTCCAAGCTCGGCGCGCGCCCAGAGGAGATCGCGGCGGCCGAGGCGAGCTACGCTGGGGCTCTAGCCAAGTACAACCAGACGGCCGCCGGTGCCACCACCGCGGACATCAAGGCCGCGGAGGCCGCTCTAGAAGCCGCCAAGGAACGGTTAGCCCAGGTGGAGTCCGGCGCCAAAGCCGACGAGCTAGCCACCCAGTCCGCCCTGGAAGCGGCCAAGGTCAAGCTGTCACAACTGAAATCGTCGCCCAAGCCCGAGGACGTGGTGGCCGCAGAGCTGGCGCGCGACCAAGCTAAAAACAGCCTGTGGGCCGCGCAACTGTATAGGGATGGCGTCAAAGGCAACGCCGCGCTGCCCGAGTACATGGGCAAGGGCGAGGACGCCAAAGTTGCCGCCGCCGAGACCGCGGTGCTGATCGCGGAGGCCAATCTGGCCAAAGTCAAGCTCGGGCCGACGCCCGATGAGCTGACGGCCGCCGACACCGCGGTGGCACAGGCCCAGGCCCAACTGGACGCGAAGAAAGCGACCAGCACGACCACGGTCGCCTCCGCGCAGGCCGCGGTGGATAGCGCCCAGGCCAATCTGGACCTCCTGAAGGCCGGGCCAACCGAGGCCGACCTGCAGAGCGCACGCGGCAGCATGGCCAGCGCCAAGGCGGCTGTCGAGACGAAAAAGAGCGGGTCGACGGAGGCCGAGCTCGCGGTGTCGCTGGCCCGTGTGCAGCAAGCCAAGACAGCCGTCGACCAGGCCAGGGCAGTCCTGGTAAACGCCACTCTCCAGGCGCCCTTCGATGGAACCGTCGTGAGCGTTAGCATTCGCGAGGGAGAGATGGCCGCTCCAGGCAGCGTGGCCATCCTGATCGGCGACCTGGGCAAGCTCCAGGTGGAGACCTCCGACCTCGACGAAGCCAGTGCGACCCGCATTCAGGTCGGCCAGGCCGTGACCGTAACGGTCAACGCCTTCGACGACAAGCTTGTCCCAGGCAAGGTCACTTCTATCGCCCCGGTGGCCACGATCACCCAGGCAGGAGATGCCAACTACATGGCCACCATCGACCTGGAGTCCCAGGATGCCAGCCTGCGCTGGGGCATGACAACCAAAGTGGACTTCGGAGCGATGCAATGAGCGCGCCCATCTTGGAGCTCCGGCATCTAACCAGGGTCTACACGATGGGCCGTAGCGAGGTGCGGGCCCTGGACGGCGTCGATCTGACTATCAACCGCGGCGAGTTTCTGGCCATCGTCGGGCGCTCAGGCAGTGGCAAATCGACTCTGCTCAACCTTCTCGGTTGCCTGGATCGCCCGACGCAGGGAACGATCATTCTGGACGGTGAGGACGTGACGCGGGTGCCCAAGAACCGTCTGCCCCTCATTCGGCGTGGAAAGATTGGCTTCGTCTTTCAACAGTTCAACCTGGTTCCCACGCTGACGGCACTGGAGAACATCATGCTGCCGCTGAAATACGCCCGTGTCCCCGCACACGAGAGAAAGGCGCGCGCGCTGAAGATCCTGGAGAAGGTCGAGCTAGGTGGACGCTCCGGCCATCGTCCCAACGAGCTATCGGGCGGCGAGCAGCAGCGCGTCACCATCGCCCGCGCGCTAGTCAACGAGCCGGCTATAGTGCTGGCCGACGAGCCCACCGGGGAGCTGGACTCCCATCTGGCCCTGGCTATCATCGATATGATGCGGGACATCGGTCGAGAGTCGGGCCAAACCTTCATCGTCGTGACCCACGACCCGATGGTGGCCAACGAGACCGATCGGATCATCCGCTTGCAGGACGGCAAGATACTCAGCGATCACCAGGTTACCGCGGAGGATCGTTTAAGAAACGGCTTTCAATCGGCGTGATCACTACTGCGCCCGCGATCTCGGGAGCACCTGTGGGGCTTACCTCCTGGCGCATGGCATGAGTCTTGCCAAAGTAGCCTACATCACCGTAGGCCGCCCGCCTATGTGGGCGATCCGCGCGCAACAGACAGATGGAATAAGTGATATGGTCCAGCTCAGGAAATACCTCGGTCTGGCGTTGGCCAGCATTATCGTCCTGCTGGTCGTGATTCAGATTATCCCCTACGGACGCAACCACACGAACCCGCCAGTGCGCATGGAGCCAGCCTGGCCCAGCCAGGAGGTGCGCAACCTGGCCGTCCGGGCCTGTTACGCTTGTCATAGCAACGAAACTACCTGGCCCTGGTACAGCAATATCGCGCCAGCGTCGTGGCTCATTCAGCGTGACGTGGACGAGGGGCGCCGCGAGCTAAACTATTCCGAGTGGGACAGACCACAGAAAGAGGCCCGAGAATCGGCCAAGACGGTTAGAGAGGGCGAGATGCCGCAGTGGTACTACGTCCTACTGCATCCAAGCGCCAATCTGTCCTCTACAGAGCGCGCTAGTCTGATCCAGGGTTTCGAGACCATGTTCGGGGCTGGGGAGCGTTAAAAGGGGGTCTCGGAGAAGTGAAGATACTCGACATCTCCGTACCAATCAGGACAAACATGCCGGTGTGGCCGGGCGATCCGGAGATCGCGCTGGAGCTCACCAGCAGTCTGGATGCCGGCGATCCGTATAACCTCTCGCACCTGAGCTGTGGCGTGCACACGGGGACCCACGTGGACGCGCCGCTCCACTTCATCGCGGGCGGCGGGAGTGTTGACCAAATGCCATTGGAGGTGCTGGTCGGCCCGGCTCAGGTGGTGCACCTGCTGGATGTGGACGCGGTGACGCCGTACGACTTGGAACAGGCCAACCTACCGCCCGGCACCTGCCGTCTGCTGCTACGAACGCGCAACTCCGAACTGTGGCGCCGCGGCGTCAGCGCATTCACGACCGACTTCGTGGCCCTCACCCAGGACGCCGCGGCCTGGATCGTTGCGCGTGGCATCCAGTTGATTGGTATGGACTACCTCTCCGTGCAGCGCTATAGCGACGCGGCGCCGCTCACCCATCGCATCCTGCTGAAGGCGGGAGTGGTGATCGTCGAGGGGCTCGACCTCGGCAAAGTCCCCGCTGGAACGTTCAACCTGGTCTGCCTACCGCTGCCGCTGGTGGGCGCGGAAGGGGCTCCGGCACGAGCGATCCTGCTCGAGCAAGCCTAGTGTTCTGCAACTCGTGAGCTGATGCGTATCCGCCGAATCCGACCGATCAGTCCGATCGGACCGATCCGACCGATCCGCATGTTCTTGCCTCTCAGATCACGAGTAACAGGGCACTATTTCTGAACTCGAAACCCGCTCCGTCTCCATTCGTCGGCGTTGATAGCCTTGTCATCGACATATACGTCCGCGCTGGGCTTGCCCATGTGCAAGGCGTGGTACTGGACGCCCCATTCCGTGAGCTGTCGCTCCGTCAGCTCGCGCCAGTCGATGCCGGTCGCACCACCCCGCGCCGTGTGCAAAACTATGCGGTGGCCCTCGGCGAACAGCCGATTGATCTCGGCGATAACGTCGGGGAATGGCTCGGCCTTTGGATAGTCGCTATTAGTGATGGAACACAAGGTGCCGTCGATATCGAAGCAGTAAATCATAACAGGGTCCATCTTACGGCGAGGACCGCGGGCAGTCAATAGCTGGTGGCCGTCCGCGCCAGTGCCTCTCGCGCGACCTCTAGCTCCGGGTCATACTCCAGCAGCCGGGCGTAGATCTCTGCCGCACGCTGGGGTTGCCCAATCTCGTCATGGAATCTGGCAATCCCGAGGACCGGCTCCACCAGGTCGTCGTTGAGCGTGAACTGGACGAGGCCTGGAAGATAAGGCTCGAGAATACCGCCGCGCCGGTAGATGAGAGTGCTGTAGCCTGTCGGCACGGCATGCGCCAGAACAAATCGGGAGAACTCCCGCCGGGCCGACGCGCGATCGCCCCGAAGACGTGCAAGCTCGCCCAGGTAATAGTGCGTCAGCGGGCCGGGATCGATGAACAGGGCCACCCGTAGATCCTTCTCGGCCTTGTCGAGCGCGCCAAGGATGAGATAGACCCGTGCCCGCTCCATCCAGAGGCGAGCGCTTTCAGACCGGCGGGCAATGAGCTGATCCAGGATGGGCAGTGCCAGATCGGGTTGGCCGCCCGCAGAGAGGGCGATGGCACGGGCCACTGCAACAGTGATCTCGCCGTAGTCAAGTGGCAGCGTCTGGGTGGCGGCCGTAACCACCGCAGGCGAAACTTCCGCCTTCACTTTCTCCAGGATCCGCGGCAGGAGCACGCGGCGCTCCGGGCTGGTCCGCCAGAAGCTTTGCCGCAGCAAGCTCAGATCCCTTATAATCGCCCGGCTGTACGAGTCAACCGCGGCGTCTTGCTGTCCTCCCTGCTCATACAGGAGACCCAGGTTGAGATAGTACAGCGCGTTCACGTCGTCCAGCTTGATGGCGCTCTGCATGGCCGCGATCGCGTCGGCAGACCTACCGCCGCTCTCGTTCACCATGGCCAGGTTGACGTAGTTCGCGGCGTAGTTGCCATCCTGCGCCAATGCGTCCGCGAAGTCACGCGCCGCGCGGTTCAGACCGTCCCGATCGCCGCTCGCCATGGAAGACTGCGCCTCCGCGTACGCCAGCTCAAAGCGGTAGACGAGGAGTGTGGGGTCCATCTCCACCGCGCGCGCGATGAGCTGCTTCGCCCGGTCCCAGTCGGAACGCAGCGCCGCGGATACCCCCTGGGCATAGACAAGGTTAGCCCATCCAACGTACAGGAGCGCGGCCGCGATCGCGCCCCAACCCACGAGCGCAGCCGGGACCAGGCAACGGCCAAGCCGGGTGCAAAGCACAGCCTGCCCGGGCTCGATGCGCTCCGGCGCCCATCGCCTCGGAATCTCGAGCAGGACTGCCACGAGGATCATAGTCGTGAGAAGAAGCGCCGGCTGGTCCAGCGGCGTCTCGAAGAGATCTTGAACCGCACTGCCAACCAGGCCCGCGGCCGCGGCTATCGCGAGCGCTCTGCTCCGAGCATCCCCCGCTCGTCGGACGGCTGTCCATGCGCCCCGTGCCAGCGCAACCAACAGCCAGAGCAGCGCGAGCGTGCCCAGAGCGCCCATCTCGGCCAGGTTGTTGAGATACGCGTTGTGGGCATGACCGTGCACAGCGTCTTGCAACCTCGTTCCACTAACGCGCCCCAGATTAACCTGGCCGAAAGTGCCCAGCCCATAGCCGAGAACAGGGCGCTCGGACGCCATCTGCAGGGCGTTGCGATAGAGTATCATGCGCGCCTCCTCGCTGCCGCGCCCGCTGAGCAGTTGTGCGGTAGGGCGCGCGACCAGGACAACCAGCAGCACACTGAGACCGAGAAGCAACACGCTGACTATAGCAACGCGCGAAGGGATTGAGCCACCAGCCCGACGTAGAGGCGGACGGCTCTGTCCGCCCGCGCGCCCCTTGGGCGGACAGAGCCGTCCGCCCCTACGCGATGCCCCCGCATATGCATAAGAGAGTACTGAGTTGTTCAATCCTTCTGGGGGCCGCTGTAGCTCTGACCGCCGAATACCGAATAGGACGCGCAGCCATCCCAACACGCCCCGTCGGTAAATGGGCAGAGCCAGCACGGGCAGCGAAGCCGCAAACCCCAGCCAGGCGCCCCGGGAAAAGGTAAAGAAGAGGACCACGCTGCTGAGGACCATCCAGACGCCCGTCAACACTCGACGGCCGCGCAAGGGGAGCGCTCCCGCCACGCCAAGGCCCAGCGGGATGACCAGAACCAGATAGGCGCCCAGGGTATTGGGCACCGACATCACCAGCCAGGTGCGGCGAAAGACCGGCGGCACCAACTGAAGCCCCCCGATCTGCGGCCAGCCCTGCTCGAAGCCCAGCGACGGGAACAGGCCGAGATACCATCCCACCACCTCGGTCAACGCAAGTCCGATGACCAGAGAGGAGACGGCCAGTGTCGCCCGGATCAAGCGGGACATTGCCCCCTCTGTCCTCACAAAGTCAACCACTACGTAGAAGAGCAGAGCGTATAGCAGATTCACCGCCAACAACTCCAGGCTGACCCGGCGGTTGACGGAGAAAACGGTGGAGAGCGCCATGGCGCCCAGAAAGAGCCAGAGGGGCAGATCGATCGGTGTGCGAGGAAAGCTCCGCCGTCGCACCACGAGGACGGCCAACCATCCCGCGACGATCGCCAGAAGGATCAAATGGCTCGCGAAGCGGAGCGTTGCGTCAAAGTAGACAGGCACCGTCCCGGCAACCAGGGTGAAGAACGCCAGGAACAGCACCAACGCGGTGTTCTGAAGCCGAACCACTAATCACCCCGCCACGCGCTATGCCGGTCAGTTAACCCCAATGGTATGGTAGAAGAGCCAGACCAGCAATAGCATATAAGTCCCAGACCGCCGATTTCGTCACCTCGTTCCACAAACTGACAGAGGCATTTGCTATAATACGTCCGAACGGAAAGTATCCCAGGATAAGCGATTTTTACATGGACTTGATCTTCGACATTGGACGCAGCGACAAACCGAAGGGACACGCGGTGGTTTATTTCGGGTCTGCCACGGCCGGACAGCGGCTGTTGGCTAGCTACTGCGTGGTCTTGCCCATCGCGCTCGACCTCACCAAGTTCGTTCCCCCGGCTTTCATGACGAACATGCCACAGATGGGTCTTCAGAACATCACGGTGATTCCCCTGCCCCCGCTGCCCGTGGAGGCCGAGAGCTACGAACAGCTACGCACTCTGGCCACCCGGCGCGACGACGATCTGGTGCAGGCCGGCACATTTGCCTCGTCCGATCCAACCTCGTTGCTCGGGTCCCTCAACGAAGCCTGCCAGCAGTACGCCAACCTTTACGCGGCCGCCGCGCGACAGCCGGAGGCCGTTCCCGAACCGGAGTTGCTCGGCAAGGACATCCTGTACAGCGTGATGAGCGAGAAAGAGAAGCTAGGGGAGCTTACCCGATTGGTGGGCATGCTGCGCTACGCTTTGGACGGACGGGATGCACGGCAAGCCGACGAGGACCTGAAAGAGATGGAGGTTCTGGTGCGCTACCTGCCGGCCAAGTACCGCGGAGCGGATGTGCTGAACGCCGCCCGGACTCCCGGCGAGCGTGGCAATCAGCTCACCGAGCTCCACATCCGGCGCTGCTACAAGCTGGCCGATGAGGACTACAGCGGGCTGGACCAGATCGAGAATGAGATCACCGAGCTACGGAAAGCCGAGTAGCCGAGTACCCTAGGCTATTGGAGGCGGCCGTGGCACGTCCCTACGACCGAGACGAGAGGAGCGATCGCGATGACGTCAGAACCAGTGACCCGTCCACGCCCGAGCGGTGCCTTGCGGGTGATGTTGAAGGTACCGGTGCTGCTCCACCAACTCGGGCTGGCTCAGCAACTGGCCAAACGCGACATCCTGGTGGTGCGCACCATCGGCCGCCGAACCGGGCGCGAGCGGCTGAGCGGGCTGAGCTACGCGGTGAAAGGCAACACGGTCTACGTGATCGCAGGTTGGGGCGAGCACACGGACTGGTATCGAAACATGCAGGCCAACCCGCGGGTGGAGGTGCGGATCGGCACGCAGCGCATGCCGGCCCATGCCCGCACCGTGACAGACCCGGCGGAGAGAGATCTTGCGCTTCAGTTGATGACCAGGATCGATGGCTCACCACCTCGTTTCCTGCGGCCGTTGATCGCGCGACTGGGCCTGGATTTCGACGCGGAGCTCGCCGAAGCCCTCGCCAACCCCTCTCAGCTCACAGTGGTTGCTCTGGAGCTGGCCGAGCCTCTGACTAGTCAGCCGACGTCAAGAGGCATGAACCGCTCCACCATGCTTGGACTCCTCTTCGTAGCCACGGCGGTGGCGAGCCTTCTACTGGCCATACGGAGGTCCCGGCGCAAACAGCGATAGCTCAAGTACTCATTCACGGCGTAGCTGCGCGAGCCAAGGACTACATTATGACCAGAATCATGGCCGGATGGTATAATAGGCCCTGCTCATGGACATAATGCAAGATCAGGAATCTCAGCGTGCATAGCTTCGGCGAGTTGCGCCTCTTCACTAGGCTCGATCGGATGCGGGTCGCGGCGCTGCTGGTTGCGCGGGCTCCCCTCGCGCAGGCCGGAGTGCGCAATGGCGTTCGGTTGATCGAGTCCGGAGGGAAGGCGCTGGCCCGGTTCCTCCCCGGGTCGGCCTTGAGTCTGCTATCTGTGGCGCTGACGGCCGGGATCATCTGGCTGGTCCAGAGCAGCCTCAACACGCCGAATTTGTCGCTGATCTACCTAGTCACCGTCCTGCTGGCCGCGGCCCTGTGGGGGCTCTGGCCTGGATTGCTGGCCGCCGTCTCCAGCGTCGTCCTCTTCGAGTTCTTCGCTTTTCCTGGCGGGCACAACAGCCTTCCGTTCTCCGGGCTCCAGGATTGGGTGACTCTGGGCGTCTTCGTGGGTGCGGCCGGGGTGACCGATCATCTGGCCACGCGGGCTCGGCTGCGGACCGAGGAGGCAAACCGACGACAGGAGGAGATAGGGGCCCTGTACGATCTGAGCACCTCGATTATCTCCAACGCGGCCGTGGAGACGATTCTGCCAACCACCGCACAGAAGGTTGCGGAGCTCTTCGCCGTTCGGACGTGCTCTATCATGCTAGCCAACGCGCGCAACGAGCTGGAGGTCCGGGCCGTCTACCCGGCCGACCTGGGCGAGAGCGATGATCTGGCCCGGCCGCAGGAGGTAGTCACCGGCTGGGTTTATCGCCACGGCACGCCGGTAGCCCTGAACGGACACGACAGCGGCTTCCTCCGCACCATCGCGGGCATGGCTGCGCCGGAAAGCGGCGCCAGCAGCAGTTTACTGCTGCCCCAGCGAGCTATCTACGCGCCGCTGACCATGAACAACCGGCCCGTCGGGGTCATGTTCGTCGGAGATAAGCTGAGCGGGGAGGGATTTAGCCAGGACGACCTGCGGGCCCTCGCAGCTTTTGCAAACCACGCGGCCATGGCCCTGGAGCGCGCCCGCCTGCTGCGAGAGGCCATGGACGCCGGCGCCCTTCGGCAGTTGGACGAGCTCAAGTCCGCGCTGCTTTCGGCCGTCTCACACGATCTGAAGACCCCGCTGGCCTCCATCAAGGCCTCGGTCACCAGCCTTCTCCAGCCCGATATGGAGTGGGACGCCTCCACGCAGCGGGAATTCCTGGAGGAGATTAACGAGGAGACGGACCGGCTTACCAGGCTGGTCAGCAACATTCTCGACATGTCACGCATCGACGCAGGCGTGCTCGATCCACAGCGCGACTGGTACGATCTGGGCGAGGTGGTCGAGACCGTGTTGGATCGGCTGTCCAACCTGACACGCCAGCACCGGATTCGGGTGGAGATCGAGGACGGGCTGCCATTTGCCCCGTTCGACTACGTCCAAATCGACCAGGTGCTGACCAACCTGCTGGAGAACGCGGTGAAATACTCTCCCAGCCGGTCTGAGATCCTCATTCGCGTTGGGGTGGGCGAGAGGACACTGACCGTCAGCGTGCAGGATCAGGGCAGCGGCATTCCCGAGGCAGACGTGACCCGCATCTTCGACAAGTTCTACCGGGTCGCCAAGCATCGCAGCAGGCTTATCAGCGGCACGGGAATGGGGTTGGCCATCTGCCGTGGCATCGTGGAAGCCCACGGGGGCCGCATCTGGGTGGAAAACCTGCCCGGGGCAGGAGCATGCTTCAGCTTCACGTTGCCGCTGGACGATCGCGCCCCCGCACCGAGCCGAGGCACGCGACGCCTCTCGACCCTGCAGCGCATAACTTTTGGTGCATAACGGTCTTAGTGGTGCATCCGCCACTACGAAAGCGCAAAGGACTTGGTGGATGCACCAATTAGAAAGCGTTGGCTTAAGGCGGCCGTCCTGTGCCAATGAGTGCGGGGCTGTGCCCGAGAGGTCTCTGATCCTGCACTGGCGGTGGAGTTCGAGACAAACATGAAGAACGAACACATACTCGTCGTGGACGATGAGCCTCAGATCCTGCGGGCGCTACGCATGAGCCTCTCCGCGCATGGCTACGAGGTTAGTACCGCGTCGGATGGCGAGGAGGCCCTGGACGTGATGGCGCAGAAGATGCCCGATATCGTGATCCTGGATCTCACCATGCCACGCCTGGACGGATTGGGGCTCTGCCGGCGCATCCGCGAGTGGTCGCAAGTGCCGATCCTGGTGCTGTCGGTGCGGGGCTCCGAGAAGGACAAGGTCTTGGCTCTCGACCTGGGCGCCGACGACTATCTCACCAAGCCCTTCGGCATCGAGGAACTGTTAGCTCGTATCCGCGCCGCCCTGCGGCGTTCCACGAGCTTCGGGAAACAGGAAGAGGCCGTCTTTGAGTCCGGCGACCTTCAGATCGATCTTGCTCGCCGCACCGTTCGGTTGCGCGGGGAGGAGGTTCGCCTCACTCCCACCGAGTACGAGGTCCTGCGGTACCTTGTGACCAACTCCGACAAGGTCATCACCCACCGCACCCTCCTTCAGGCCGTCTGGGGCCCCCAATTCGGAGACGAGGCCCAGTACCTGCGCGTCTTCATCGGCCAACTTCGCAAGAAGATCGAGCCAGACCCCACTCACCCCCGTCGCATCGTCACCGAGCCGGGGGTCGGCTACCGCTTCCGAGCGTGAGGCTGGTTTTTACAGAATCTTTATCTCCTTCCCCATAATCCTTATCTTTTCTTTATGTGCCTCATGGTACACTGCTCATGCCCTGGGCACTTCGCGTGCTTCGGGTCGGTTGTGTTGCTGGAGGCGCGAACGGGAATAGGCGGTCCGCACTCCCATTCCGCATTCCGTCCTTCTGCAGAAGGACCGCATTCCGCATTGGTCCGGGGAAGTGATGCAGCTAAAGCGAATCCTTGTGCCCTACGATGGAGAGACGCCGAGCGAAGAGATGCTTCGATTGGCTTGTCTGGTGGCCAAGAGCGCACGCGGACACGTGGTGGCTTTGAGCGTCGTCCCTCCGGCGAATCCGACCCGGACCCTATCCCGCTCGACCACAATGTCGACACGCGCCGTGCTCGAAAGAGCTGAGAAAGTTGGTGCGCTCTACGGAGTGGAGGTAAATGGGCTGGCCCTCCAGTCGTCCGATGTGGCGGCGACGGTGCTGGACAAGGCCCGCGAGCTGGGCAGCGGAGCAATCTTCGTCGGATTGTCGCAGGGACTCCGCACGGACGATGGCGAGGAACTGATACGCGAGATCTCGTCGTTAGTAGATCAGGCGCCCTGCCCCGTCCTGTTTGGCTATCTGCCCGAGGGTGAGCACGACACATCCGTGGAATGAGCGCGACCTGGCAATCGTGCAGGGGCGAACGTTATCGTCCCGGTCGGTCGATGGAGGGTCGCGGAGCTACCTTCCCAGGGTTCCCGGGCGCGGCAGCGCTTGACGGGACCACCCAGAAGGGGGTGAAACGAGTACGTTCAGGATAACCGGGGTACCGGCAGATGCCCTCACGCGCCTTACGCTTGGCATGTGAGGGTGGAGAGGGTGTAACATTCTGAAAGAAAGCGGGAGGTATCGGTGAAAGAATTGGAAGCAGCACTTCGAGCGCTTCTTCCTATAGTGGGGCTTGGTGGCCTCGCGTACGCTGGCGTGCTAACGTATACCATCCTGCGTCACGAGCGCGGCGATGCGAAGATGATCAAGATCGCCGGTGCAATACAGGAGGGCGCTCAGGCCTATCTTCGGCGGCAATACAGCGTCGTGCTTGTCGTGGCCGCCGTGCTCTTCGTGGCGCTGGGAATTGGACTAGACTGGATGACCGGTCTGGCCTTCGTCGTCGGGGCGGTAGCATCAGGCTTGGCTGGCTATCTGGGCATGAGCGTCTCGGTGCAGGCCAACCTACGCACGGCACAGGCGGCCAGAGGGGGGCTGGAGAAGGCTCTGGCCCTGGCCTTCCGCAGTGGCGCCGTCACAGGTTTCGCTGTGGTGAGCCTTGGTCTTCTCTCCGTGGCTGGCTTTTATCTCGTCACAGGTGACGTCAAAGCCCTGGTCGGCCTCGGCTTTGGCGGCAGCCTTATCTCCATCTTCGCCCGCCTCGGCGGCGGCATCTTCACCAAGGGTGCGGATGTTGGCACGGACATGGTGGGCAAGATCGAGGCTGGCATCCCCGAGGATGATCCCCGCAACCCGGGCGTCATTGCCGACAACGTCGGTGACAACGTCGGCGACTGCGCCGGCATGGCTGCCGACCTTTTCGAGACCTACGCGGTGACCGCAGTCGCCGCCATGCTGCTCGGCGTGCTCGCGCTGCCGAAGTTCACCAACGCCATTTACTTCCCGTTGGTCATCGGCGCCGTGGCCATCGTGTGCTCGGTCATTGGCACCCTCTCCGTGCGTCTGCCGAAGAGCCAGAACATCATGAACGGCTTCTACATTGCTCTCGGCGTCTCGGTCGTCCTCGCGGGCATCGCCTTCTACTTCGTCACCAACACGCTGATGGACGGCGCCGCGGCGGCTGTGACCGCGAATGCGCAGTGGTATTCCGTTAACAATCTGTACTTCGCTGCCCTGATCGGACTGGCCGTAACCGTCGGTCTGGTTGTCATCACCGACTACTACACCTCTAAGAACTGGAATCCCGTCAAATCCATCGCGCAGGCCTCCTTCACCGGACACGGCACCAACATCATCGCTGGTCTAGCCGTCTCGCAGAAGGCCACCCTGCTGCCCGTGCTTCTGATCTCGGCTGGTGTGCTGGGCGCGTACGGTTTCTCTGGTCTGTATGGCATCGCGGTCGCCGCGATCTCCATGCTGTCGCTCACCGGCATGATCGTGGCCATCGACGCCTACGGTCCGATCACCGACAACGCGGGGGGCATTGCCGAGATGTCCGGCATGCCTGCCAGCGTCCGCAGAGTGACGGATGCGCTGGATGCCGTCGGCAACACGACCAAGGCCGTGACCAAAGGCTACGCCATCGGCTCCGCGGGTCTGGCGGCTCTCGTCCTATTCGCCGCCTACGCGCAGGAGTTGGGTGCAGGGATCAGGTTCGATCTCTCCGATCCGCGCGTGATCGTAGGACTGTTCATCGGCGGAGCGCTACCGTATATCTTCTCCGCCCTCTCCATCGAGGCTGTCGGCGAGGCTAGCCAGGCGGTCATCGAGGAGGTCCGGCGCCAGTTCAGAACCATCAAGGGGATCATGGAGGGCAAGGCTCAGCCTGACTACGGACGCTGCGTGGCCATCGTTACGGCCCGCGCCCAGAAGGCTATGATCCTGCCAGCTCTGATCCCGGTCCTGGCCCCGGCTATCGTCGGTCTGCTCCTGGGACGCGAGGCTCTGGGAGGTATGCTGGTTGGCTCGATCGTCACTGGTATCTTCGTCGCCCTCTCCATGACCACTGGCGGCGCGGCCTGGGACAATGCCAAGAAATACATCGAGGACGGCAACCTCGGTGGCAAGGGCAGCGAAGCGCATAAGGCCGCGGTCACCGGCGACACAGTGGGCGATCCGCTGAAGGATACAGCAGGACCGGCCATCAACCCAATGATCAAGGTTATCAACATCGTGGCCCTGCTGATCGTTCCGGTAATCCCGGTGGTTCCGTTCATTAACATCTAGTGTTCGACCACACTGGTTTTGTCATTCTGAGGCGCGCACGCCGAAGAATCCGCGCCCTGGGGATACGGATTCTTCGCGCTGCGGCGCTCAGAATGACAGATAGCGTCTTCTCTGTG
>SCTZ01000203.1 GCA_004297765.1 Chloroflexota bacterium
CGCTGGTCGGCATCGAGATCCTGGCCCTGGAAGCGCGTGTCGTCGTAGCCTCGGTCGAAACCTACCTGAAGTATGCCGAGGCCATCGGGCTCACCGCCACGGCCGCGGCTCCAGCAGCCTAGCGATAGCTCGAGCCTGATCTTGCGGAAGGAGCGCCAGCAGGTAACCGACGTGCCAAGGAATGCGCTGGGCATGTTGGCGCTCTGCTCCGCATCTTGCTCGTGCCACAATTCCGCACACGAGAGGAGGTGAGAAGAGATGTCCAGAGTTGCAGAGATGCGCGGACTCACAGAGGAGATGGCGCGTTCCTACGAGGAGCGTATGTCAGTCCTGGCGAGTCGGCGAATCGAGGTGCAAGACGCTCTTGGGGAGACCCGCCGGCATGTAGCCGCATGTCACATTGCGCGGGTAGATGCGGCCGCGAGTCTCCATAAGGAGTTGGCAGAGGCGGCCGCCAGGCGACGGGCTGAGGTCAACTCCACTTTGCAGGAGATCCATGTCGCTCGTGCAGTCAATGGCTCTGCGCAGAAGGCGAAGCTTCGCACGGAGCGGGCAGACCTCTCACGGCAGGTCAACCAACTAATGGGTGGGACTTGCCAGGCGCGGATAGCGATGGCTGCTAACCAGCAAGTGTTTCTCATGAAGGGCCGAGTTGTGTTGGCAGCCGAGACCGCCCAGTTCCTTAGTGAGGCTAGCGCTACGCGCGCAGCGATGGCCAAGTCCCAGCAGCAGGCGTTGAGTGCGGGCCGTGCGGCGCTCCAGACAGAAGTTATCACGACCCTGGAGGGATTCCAACAAAGACGCCGGGACCTCGCCAATGATCTCGCAGAGTTCTCTCAGGTGTGGCAAAAGTTTACCCAGATGAGACGTGCGCGTCGAAGCGGAGCCCTATTTGGCTCGTCACGTACTGTGGAAGCAGAGCCACAACAACTCGCGGCTGAAGTCATGGCAACCACGCCTCGCCGGAATGAGGAAGAGCCTATGCCATCTGACCCTGCTGCGGAGGGATCCCTGGAGTCTCATGGGATCCCATCGGACGAGGCCGTGTTCAGCTACCTCGCCGATCACCCGGATGGTCTTCGGCTCGTCGATCTTGAGGAACATTTCGGTACCATACGCATTCGACTGGCGCCCATCCTGAGTCGCCTGATTCAGGAGAACAAGGTGCGCAAGGCAGAAGATCGGAAGCTCTACTTCGCCACGTAGAGGGCGTGCGGTATACCACCGCCGTGGCCCCGCGGGGCCACGGCGGGTCCCATCTCAGGGAGAGAGGAGGTCTTACATGACACCAACCCAGGCGACAGCCGTGTTGGCCACCCGCCCAGCGGCCGGCTTCATCGAGACGCCATTCGTCCGCAGCCTGACCGATCGGGCGCTATCTTATCTTGCCGCCGGCTATCCTGTACACTTCCGCGGCCCAGCTGGCTGTGGCAAGACGAAGCTCGCAATGCACGTTGCCCATCAAATAGGCCGGCCGACCATGCTTCTCTGCGGCGATGACGAGTTTGGCACGTCAGACCTGGTCGGAGGCCAGACGGGCTATCGCAGGCGCAAGGTTATCGACAACTTTGTCCACTCAGTTCTCAAGACCGAGGAGGACGTGGCTCAGCGCTGGGTAGATAACCGGCTGACGATGGCCTGCCGCGAAGGGCTCACGCTCGTTTATGACGAGTTCACGCGTTCGCGTCCTGAAGCCAACAACGTGCTGTTGTCCGTTCTGGAAGAGAAGCTCCTGGTGCTGCCAGATAACCGCAGCGGAAGCAGCTACTTGCGGGTGCATCCCGATTTCACCGCTATTTTCACCTCGAATCCAGAGGACTACGCGGGCGTGCATAAGACCCAGGATGCGCTACGTGATCGAATGGTCACCATCGACCTCGACTACTTCGACCGGCAAACGGAGGTGGCAATCACGCATAGCCGTTCAGGCGTACCCACAGAAGATGCAGAGCGGATCGTCGATCTGGTGCGCGCTTGTCGCGAGGCTGGACTATACGCCTTCGGCCCCACCATTCGCAGTTGCATCATGATAGCAAAAGTGCTAGCCATAGGCGGGATCCCGGCTCTCTCGGGAGACTCCTTCTTTCAGCAGACGTGCCTTGACGTTCTGGCGGCTGAGCTGGACCGTCCTGGCAAACTGGCAAAGCGAGGTCCGCGGCGTCGAGATGTTGTCCTTGATCTTATTAGCAAGCACTGTTCGGCGGAGACTGGGTCGGGGTTGTTCAGCCTACCGCGACGCGCTTGATGCCAGCAAAGGGGCTGGTGATGGCGCAGGAAGAGGATGTTATTGATGGCGGGTCCAAAAACAATGCACGATGTCCGTTCAATCCGGAGTGTAGCCACGCGCGCTCTGCCCGCAGGTGAAGGCGCTATCTTCCTGCAACTCCATCGTCTAGCGAGTGAGAAGCTCCGGCTAGAGCGAGAGGTCGAGCTATGGCTACGCAAGAAAGAGCGCCTCGAGAAGCGACTGGCTGAGATCCAGCAACAAATGGAGCACCTGCGTGGCCAGAACCCGGATCTGATCATCGAGTCTCGGGTCAGCACTCCCAAGAATGCGTGGCGCCAGGTGACTGTGGAGTATTGATTCCGAATACACCATGTAGGGCTCCAATGCCCTGATAGCATTCCCCGGAGGTACGTGATGGCTGAGCAACGCGGGAGTGGTGGAGCGCGCCGTGTTCCCCGACACGGTGGGCAGTTCAACAGTGATGTCAAGATTGATCTGGGGTTTGGTGATCTCTTCAAGGGGTTGGGCAACCTCCTGGATCTCCTCAACCAGATGGCCGAGGAAGGTAAGTCCGAGGTCACCCACGGCGGCGAAGTGCACGGGTCGAGTGGTGTGCGCGGTGTTTACGGATTCTCGGTCAAGATGGGGATGGGGGGGAAGCCGACCGTCGAGGGATTTGGCAACGTCCACTCCACCGAGCAGGGCCCGCAGGTCTCCGACGTGCGCGAGCCGCTCGTGGACGTTTTCGACGAAGGGGATCACATCCTAGTCGTGGCCGAGCTGCCCGGCGTGGTAGAGGGCGACATTCTCGTTGAGGCTAGGGACGATATCCTCACCCTAAGCGCCACGGGACGCGAGCGGAAGTATGCCAAGGAGGTTCTGCTGCCGACCATGATCGATCCGGTAAGCCTCCAGCAAAGCTACCAAAACGGCATTCTCGAGATCCGGCTAGGCAAGACGCAGCCCTTTGATCAGTAAGTGCGCAGTACCGGTGTGTCATGGAAGAGAACAATCAGCTTTGGCAACAGTACGTTGAGGATCGGGCGCCCGATGTGCGGCACCAACTTATTTTGTGCTACATACCCCTGGTGCGGCACATCGTTGGTCGCATGCGGATCAGTTTGCCGCCTTTCGTGGATCGAGATGACATCGTTGGCTACGGGATCGTCGGGCTCATCCATGCGATCGATCGCTTTGACCCTGCGCACGGGGTGGAGTTCGCGCCTTTCGCGAGACAAAGAATCCGAGGCGCCGTCATCGATGCCCTTCGCAGTTGCGGGGGGCTGTCAAGAAACACCGTGGCTAGAACAAGGTATCTGGACGATAGGGTGGCGGAGCTACAGCAGGGGCTCGGGCGCCAACCAGCACCAGCTGAGGTCGTGGCGGCGCTGGGAATCACCGTAGAGGGCTTGAATAAGCTGACGCAGGAAGGGCAGATCTCGGTGATCTCGCTCGATAGACCGCTTGCCGACGTGCAAGGTGGCAACCTTATTATCGCTGATGTGCTTGAAGATCGCGCCGGTCCAAGCCCCGAAGAGTTCGCTGTAGCAGCGGAGACCCTAGGTGCCTTGCGCGCGGCCCTGAAGCAGTTGCCTGCCAGAGAACGGAGGGTGCTCGCCCTTTACTACTATGGAGACCGTGGCAGTGCGTCAACGCTTCAGAAAGTGGCCGAAGCACTGGGAGTCTCGGCGGCTCGCGCGTGTCAGCTTCGGTCGCGGGCCATTTTCCGGCTGCGGCGGACCATGCGGTCGGCCCTGGATGGCACGCCAGGCGTTCCTGAGGGAAGCGAGTTGCACCAGGTCTGTAATACCGTCGCGGGAAAACGTAATGCCAGTGCACCACGCCCGACGCAGGCCGGCGGATAGCACCGCGACAGGTGGATGGCACAACCCGGAACGACCGGCTAGGAAAGAGAGTGAGCGAGGACAATGACCGACGAGGGCATTCTGACCCTGCGCGTCGCGGAGGCGCTTTCCAAAGATGTGGGGCGTGGCATAGCCCGGTTAGACCCATCAGACATGGAGCGGCTGGGAGCGGGCATTGGCGACATCGTCGAGCTCACGGGTGAGCGCCGAACGGTGGTGCGGCTCATGCCGGCGTATGCCGCCGAGCGAGGCAGGAATCTGATCCAAATTGACGGTATCGTTCGTCAGAACGCTCAGACGGGTCTGGACGAGCGGGTGTACGTCCGCAAGGTGACCCATGAGGCAGCCCGGAGTATCACGCTATCAGCCAGTGGCTCGTCCCAAACGGCTCTTAGAGGACAGGACTCCCGCTATATCGGCCGGTTGCTCGATGGTGTGCCGCTACTGGCTGGAGACCGAGTACGAGTCAATCTTTTCGGAACGCGTCCCCTCGAATTTGTCGTCTGCGAGACTTCTCCCAAAGACGTTGTGCTGGTGAACAGCTCAACGCGAATCCTGATCGAGGGGGAGTCCGCCCCCGCGCGACGTGGGCCAGCCATCTCCTACGAAGATATCGGCGGCTTGTCCAAGGAGATTGCCCGTATTCGCGAGATGATCGAGTTGCCGCTGCGTTATCCCGAGGTCTTCGATCGGCTGGGCATCGATCCCCCGAAGGGAGTCCTGCTGTACGGTCCGCCCGGTTGCGGTAAGACGCTAATTGCCCGTGCGGTGGCTTACGAAACCAAGGCCCACTTCGTTCATGTGGCGGGGCCCGAGGTCATCCACAAGTTCTACGGCGAGTCGGAGGCCCATCTGCGGAGCATTTTCCAGGATGCCGAGCAACATGCCCCCAGCATCGTGTTTCTGGATGAGATCGACGCGATCGCCCCCAAGCGCGAGACGGTCCAGGGTGAGGTGGAGAAGCGGGTCGTTGCCCAGCTCCTGGCCCTAATGGATGGACTCAAATCTCGTGGGCAGGTCATCGTGATCGGAGCCACGAATATCCCCGGGAACATCGATCCCGCACTTCGTCGTCCCGGCCGCTTTGACCGAGAGATCGTTGTCTCCGTTCCAGATAAGATTGGGCGGCTGGAGATCTTGCAAATCCATACGCGCGGAATGCCTCTCTCGGAGAACGTCGACCTAGAGCGGCTAGCCGCCATGACCCACGGCTTCGTCGGGGCAGACCTGGCTGCCCTGGGGCGTGAGGCTGCCATGAGTTGCCTGCGGCGAGCGTTGCCTTCCATCGATCTTGTGCGAGCCGAACTGCCCTACGAAGAACTCCTACAACTGGAAGTGACGATGGAGCACTTCCACGAGGCGCTGAATGAGATTGAGCCCTCGGCCATCCGTGAGGTCTTCACCGAGGTAGCCGACATCAAGTGGGACCAGGTGGGCGGAGTCGACCAGGTCAAACGGCTGCTGCAGGAGACCGTCGAGTGGCCACTCAAGTACGGGGACCGCTTTGCCTACGCCAAGACGAGCCCTCCCAAGGGTGTGCTGCTAACTGGTGCCCCGGGGACGGGCAAGACGCTCGTGGCCAAGGCGGTTGCCTCAGAGAGCGAAGTCAACTTCATCTCCATCAAAGGACCTGCGCTTCTATCCAAGTGGGTCGGCGAATCGGAGAAGGGCGTCCGCGAGGTTTTCAAAAAGGCGCGCCAGACCGCGCCCTGCATTATTTTCTTCGACGAGATCGATGCCCTGGTTCCAATGCGCAGCGGTGGTGGGGTTGAGAGCCACGTCGGCGAGCGCGTTGTGAGCCAGTTCCTCACTGAACTGGATGGCATCGAGGAGTTGCGCGGCGTGGTGGTGCTGGCTGCAACAAACCGGCCGGACATCATAGACCCCGCTCTATTGCGGCCGGGGCGCTTCGACATTATGGTCGAGCTTCCGCCTCCCGATCGTGATGGTCGACAAGCCATCCTTGAAGTTCATACTCGTGGAAGACCGTTAGACAAGAACGTCGATTTGGCCGATCTGGCGGCACGGACCGATGGACTAGTGGGAGCTGACCTGGAGGCGCTCTGCCGGAATGCAGCCATGCGCGCCATCCGGGAGTCCGTGGAGCGGCAGCCAGATGTAGACTACACGCCTTTTGTTATTGAGCAGCGTCACTTCGAAGATGCTCTCTCTTCCATGAGAAAGCCGAGAGAGTTGTTTTCGTGACCGATTTGCGCTGCGTGGCTCAAGCCTAGAAAGGAGCGAGATCATCGTGGGTACCTACGTCTACGCTATCACGTACGGAGGCTCCCAAAACGAAATCGGGCGGCTGGGGCTGCCAGACGGCCAGGCCCGCGTGGTTGCGCTGCGCCAGAACGGTCTTGCCGCAGTCGTAAGTAACTACCAGGGCCCGGCGTTTACCGCGCTCTCAAAGCCGGCGCTTCTCCGCTATCTGGCCATTCACCAGCAGGTCGTCGAGCACGCTATGGACCATCGCCGTGTCCTGCCTGTAAAGTTTGGCACCGTCCTCGCGTCCCTTGACGAGGCCCGCATCGTGCTTGACCGTTGGCATGGCCGGCTGGCATCTGCCCTCGACCTGCTGGGCGATGTCGTCGAGGTAGAGGTGGCAGCTACCTGGGATACTGGACGCATTTTCAGCGAGATCGGCCGCCTGCCAGAAATCGCCGCCCTCGCGGCCAGAGTGGCCGATCATTCCGATCAACAGACCGTCATGGAGTTGGGGATCCGGGTCGGCAAACTGGTCAAAGAGGAACTGGACCGCCGTCGGGAGAAGTTTCGTCAGCAGGTGGTAGACGATCTCATGTTTCTAGCCCGCGACGCCCAGGCGAATCTGCTTCCATCGGATGAGTTAGTCGTGAATGTGGCCTTTCTGATCGAGCGGGCTCGGCTCGACGACTTCTACGCCTGCGTCCACCAATTGGACAGGTCCTTTCAAAATCGCCTGACGTTCCGCTGCATTGGCCCGCTTCCGCCCTACAGCTTCGGCACAGTCGAGATCACGCGGCCGCATGCGACGGAGATCGACGCGGCGCGCCGAATGCTGGAACTCAGCGAACGCGTCTCGGAGGCAGAGATAACCGCCAGCTATCGGCGTTTGGCGGCCCGCTACCACCCCGACCATAACACGGATGACCCGCTGGCGACGAAGCGCTTCGTTGCTCTAACCACAGCCCACGCCCAACTGATCACCTACCTGCGCGGTCGGAGCGGGCTTGAAGGTGAAGCCAACCAGAGCCAGCATTATGATCTTGCATCTGGCGCGGTGGAATCGTCGCTGCTACTGGCTATCAAGCGGTCGGGGTCACAGTTCGTACCATCCGCCAGGGCAAGCTGATGGATACGACATCGTTCATGGACGTCGGCACATACATCTACTGCATAGCCAGGGCCGAGCCGTTTGCCGATAGCGCGGCCCCCATTCTCGCCAAGTCTATTGGTGGGCCGGGCTATCCGGTCTACACCGTCCGGTTCATGGACCTGGTGGCTATCGTTAGCGACTCACCGGCGGCCCGATATGACGTCGGCAGACAGAATACTCTAGCCCATCAGCGGGTTATCGAGGAAGTTATGAGCCGCTCCGAGGTTCTGCCGGTCCGCTTCAATACCATTGCCAAGAGCCAGCAGCAGATCCAGGATCGGTTGCTCAAGCGGAAGTTCGGGGAGTTGCATTATCTGCTGCGGCACGTCCGGGGCCGCGCCGAATTGGGGCTCAAGGTCTTCTGGAATCGAGAGCGGCTCTTCGCCGATATCGCCTCTGAGAGCGCGCAGATCAGGGCACTGCGAGACACGATTGCTGGCAAGTCTCCTGAGGAGACCCACTACCAGCGCATCCAGTTGGGTCAACTTATCGAGGAGACCATCATCCGCAAGCGCGACGAGGATGCCGATGCAATCGTCCAAGTGCTGCGGCCCCTGGCCTTCGAAACGAAAGTGAACAAGATCCTTACGGACATGATGGTTCTGAACGCAGCGTTTCTAGTGGCCGAGAACAATGGACAGGCTTTCGATGCCAAGGTGAACGAGTTGGATGACACCCAGCAAGGGCGCCTAATCCTTAAGTACGTGGGGCCTTTGCCTCCGTACAACTTCGTGAACGTCGTCGTGCACTGGGATGAGGAATAGTCGATGGGCATGCTAACCAGCCTGCTACTTTTGCCATTCGCAGGTCCGGCTAAAGGTCTCGTCTTCGTTCTCGAACAGATCAGAGAGCGCGTGGATGCCGAGCAGCTCGACGAGAGCCTCGTCGAGGATGAGCTAATGTCCCTTAGCCTACGCTATGACTTAGGGGAGATCCACGAGGCCGACTATTTTGCCATCGAGGAGGAACTCCTGCAGCGTCTGAACACTATCCGTGCCTACAAGGAGTCTCTCGCCATTGCAGGTAGCGCCTCAAAGGGGTGATGTCCTACGAAGACGCACGACAACACGATAACTCTCTCTAACAGTGATGCCCAGAGTGGCCCTCTTACGAGCGGCCGGGCCTGTTACTTGCACGGAATCATCCGTCTTGATCCTGCTGGGAACACCGAATCCGCCAGTGCTCCGGTGCTGGATGACTGCGCGCCAGTGGAGTTGCTTCCGTACGGGGATCTCGCGGCCATCGTGACTCGCGTTCCCCGGGCCTTGTTCGAGGGGGACGTGCTGCAGGCTCGTCTGAAGGACGCCGCATGGCTTGAGTCGGCGGTGCGTTGGCACCAAAGCGTTGTTGAGGCTTTTCATCGCGAGCGGGGGGTTCTTCCGGCCAAGTTAGGCTGCGTCTATGCGCATTCGGCTGACCTGGTGGAAGCGCTGGCGCCGGTCCACGATGCTCTGCGCTCCCAACTCGATCGTCTGGCAGGCTGTGACGAATGGGGAGTGCGGCTCTACGCCGACCGCTCGATCGTCGAACGGCGCGTAACCAAGGAGGATCCGAGGATGCATCAGCTCCAGCAGGAGTTGGCGGGTGCTCGGCCGGGGCGGGCCTATTTACTCCGACGCAAGCTTGCCGATCTGATAGGTTCGACGACTGACCAGTGGCTAAGCGAGGTGGCCCAAGCGGGATACGACCGACTCTTGTGCTGCTCCGTAGACGGTCAGATAGGCCCACGGCCAAACGGAGTTCCCGTTGCGGTCGGCGACGCCGAGGTACTGCGGGCGGACTTCCTGGTGTCGCGCGCCAACGTGGACCGCCTCGTGGACGAGATACACCGGTTCATCGAGGGTCAGGAGGGTTTGCGATGCGAGTACAGCGGCCCCTGGCCACCTTACAGCTTCGCTAGATTAGGCGGGGAGGATTCGCGGTGAGTGGTACCGCTGCCGAAAGCAGGGATGTGACCATACTCGAGCTTCTCGATCGTCTTGTCGACCGCGGCGTCGTCCTCGCCGGTGACATCACTATCTCGGTGGCCGACGTCGATCTCATCTTCCTCGGGCTCAAGGTCTTGCTTACCTCGGTCGAGCGGGCCGAGCGGCTACGCTGGGGGCTAGATGTCCCGATGCAGAACGGAGCGATCGATGGCTAGTCCATATTATGTCTATGCTGTTCTAGCGCGTGAAACGACACTGCCCGCTGGGCTTACCGGGTTCGGCGGCGCCGCCCTATGTGTCGTTCCCTGCCGCGCGCTCGCTGCGGTCACCAGCATACTCGATTCGGCTGAGCCGTCCCCCACGTCCGAGAATCTGCTGCGTCACGAGGCAGTCGTGGAGTCCTTGCGTTCAGCCGGTCCCGCTCTACCCGTACGTTTCGGCACGGTCCTGGCTAACCAGGACATGGTGACCCAGGCCCTGGCGGCGCGCTACACGGTGCTTTCGGCCGACTTAGCGCGGCTGGGCGACAAGGTGGAGCTGGGCCTCGCTGTACTCTGGGATCGCGAGGAGTTGGCCGACACGGCGCCCAGCGAGCACCACGCCCGGACCACTGACGTCGAGCGGTCCCCTTGCTCAGGACCAGGAGTGCGCTACCTAATGGGACACCTGGCTAGACATCGAAGAGAGATGTTCTGGCAGTCACGGGCCAGCAGGATCGCTCAGGAACTGGACGGTATGCTGCACCGCTACGCGTTGGAAAGTCGACGCACTCTACTCCCAACCCCGCGTCTGGCACTCCGTGCCACGTACCTGGTGGAGCCGTCTCGAGTGGAGGCTTTCCGGGAAGCCTTCGAGGAGATACGCCAGGCACACCCGCGCCTTCGCTTGCTGTTGACTGGACCCTGGCCGCCGTACAGTTTTGTCACGCCCCCGGACACCCTGGTGCCAGCGCTGTCGGGTGATCCTTTGGGGCGGCTTTGACGCGTGATAGGAGGATTAGGATGAACAGGCAGTCGGACGCGGCATTCGAATCGGCCAGCAACAGCCTGTCCATGCTCAGAATGGCACGAGCTTGGCATGCCGCGGACCAGATAAGCCAAGCTATCCATGCCTGCGGGTGGCTCTTGGCGCGCCATTCAGCCGGCGCGGATGCGCGCGGAGTTGCAGACAGGGCCCGGGCGCTGGATGAGGACAATAAGCGGCAAGGGCAATACCTTCTGGGAATGGGAGTACGCGAGAAAGTGGAGCAATACCTGTGAGGGCGGGGGACACACTGGTCGCGCCAGATCAGCGGTTGGCAGGAGATCTGACAGCGCTGGACGATTTTGCCCAAGAGCTTGCTCAGCCGGAGGGCATGCTCCCACGACGTGTCAACGTGGACCAGACCAAAGTGGAGCAGGGCTTAGCAAAGCTCGTCCTGACCCTGATCGAGCTCGTCCGGCGCCTATTGGAGAAGCAGGCTATTCGGCGGATCGAGGCGGAATCCCTAACCGAGGAGCAAATCGAGCGGATGGGGGAGACCTTCTTGAGACTCGAGCAGAAGATGTCCGAGCTGAAGCTTGCCTTCGGTCTGGAAGACGAGGAGCTCAATCTTAACCTCGGGCCGCTTGGGAATCTGCTATGAACGTGAAGCAATACGCCCGGCAACCGATGTGAGAAACCTGAGACCGAAAGCAGTCGAGAGAATGTACCGCCCAGAAAGGGGTAGATTTGGACAACGGACACAACGGACGCATTGTCAGCGCTATCCAGACGACAAACCTAGCCGACATTCTTGAGCGCGTTCTAGACAAGGGAATCGTCATCGCGGGCGATATCACTATCTCCCTGGCGGAGATCGAGCTCCTGAATATCAAGGTGCGTCTGCTAGTCGCGTCGGTCGACAAGGCTCAGGAGATGGGCATCGACTGGTGGCAGTCGGACCCTGCATTGTCTTCACGAGCCAGGCAGCAGGAAAAGGAGACTAGCCAACTCAAGGCACGCCTCGATCTGTTGGAGTCTAAGCTCGCTTCGGCGACCTGATAGGAGTCAGCGTGGCATTTGGCGTACTAGCGCGTTCAGTAGGAGCAACCGACGATGTCTCTAGAACAATCATCGACGAAGTCGAAGCGATTGGATTCCTGGCGTCAGGACCAGATTCCTAGCCTAGATACTTGGGTCTCGGACCTACGGCATGCCTGTCTGGACAATCTGAGCCGAACCGAGACAGAAGGCCCGCGGGCCACATTGAAGGCACGCCTCTTTCCCTTGAGTTCCGGCTACACTCCTGACCTTAGGGATGTGTTGTATGCAGAGAGCGCCTGGGCCGCTGGCACGTTGGTCGTCTGCTTTCTGGCTTACGTGTTCTCCACAGGTAGTCTGATGGGTGCACTGGCGTTCACGCTGGTCGCTGATCTGCTGATGCTGCCTGTGCTGGTCGTATGGGCAGGGGTGGGATGCTACTTGGGGCACAAGCGTAAACGTGACATCCTGGGTTAAGCTGCTTTTTATACACCAAAGGTAGCTGTTCGCCGGTACAGGGATTGGCGGCACACAACCTCTACTGAAAGTGAGAAAGAACTGAGACGCATGGGTACGAAGACGGACACGCCGAAGAAGTCTGCCAAAACCAGGGCAGGGAGATTGCTGCAACCAGGTGAGCTGCTCACAGCGGACGTGCGAGCGTGGAGACCACGCCGATTTGAGACAGGTGATCCCTCGACGACTATGACAAGCCGGCCTTGGGCGGTGAAGACAACAAACCAGGAGTTGTGGCACGAGCATCGTGAACTTCTCTCAAGTCTACCGGTCGTCGTCTGTGCGCTGGCTACTGACGGCACAGCGCTGTTTGTCAACGATGCCATCACCAAGGTGACGGGCTATCGATCTGATGAGCTGCAGGGCAAGAACTGGTGGGACATCTTCTGTCCGGGGGAGCAACGTCACCAAGTAGACGACCTTTACTCTAGGCTTGAAATGGGCGATGTCACCGACTATCAGATGATCATGAACGCAAGAGATGGCTCGCTGAGGACAGTGCTTTGGAGTTCCTTCATTGCCTATCTATCGGGTGGAAGGCTCGCGGGTGTTGCCGGCATTGGCGTGGATATTACCGAGCGCAAACTGGCCGAGGAAGAAGCTAGGCAGAACTATGATCGATTGCGAAGAAGCTTGGTAGGCACCATTCAGGCCTTGGCCCTCGTCGTTGAGATCAGGGATCCGTATACGGCTCGTCATCAAAAGCGAGTCACGGCGCTTTCCTGCGCCATCGCCAAGGAGTTGAGCTTGTCAGAAGAGCAAGCTCTCACGTTATCGTCAGCAGCGGCGGTTCACGATATCGGTAAGATAAATGTGCCTTCCGACATACTCAACAAGCCCGGTCGGCTAAGTGAACTAGAATACAAGCTGATCATGCGCCACTCCGAGCTCGGCTACGAAGTCTTAAAGAGGATCGAGTTTCCTTGGCCGGTCGCGCGAACAGTTCGTGAACATCACGAAAGGATGGATGGGTCTGGTTATCCTTCAAGATTGGCAGGCGAGGAGATACTTCTAGAAGCACGAATCCTAGCAGTGGCAGACGTGGTTGAGGCAATGATGTCACATCGTCCATACCGGCCGGCTCTCGGCAAGGATGCTGCCCTCCGGGAAATTATGCTGAAAAGTGGTACCCTTTATGATTCCGCTGTGGTTGAGGCTTGCTTCAGGCTTTTCACTGAGAAACGGTTCATGTGGGAGGAGACCAACCCATCGCGCTCTCGTTTGATCGGGGTGCCGGTCGTCCTGATCCCGCGGGTGTGAGGTGATCGATGAATCCAATTCGGCTTATGCTTGTGGACGACAATGATCTCTTTCGGGCGCAACTAGTTAAGTTGTTCGAGTCTGAAGTCGGGATCGTCGTTGTCGGCGAGGCCAGTGATAGCTGGAACGTACTATCTCAAATCGACAAGGTCCAGCCAGACATTGTGATGGTGAGTCTTAGCCTTACTCCAGTCGACGGCATTATCTCCACAAAACTGATCATGAGGCGACGCCCAAGTACCAAGGTTATTGTCCTTGCAGCACGGGAAGAGCCGCGCTGGCTGAGTCAAGCCATCCAGGCCGGTGCCGCGGGCTATCTTTCCAAGAGTTCCAGCGCCGCCGATTTGAGAGCCGCAGTACGTATGACCACCATGGGGTGGTCGGTGGTGGACAAAGCCGTGGGACGGAGGGTACTTGGTCGCTATCACGATGTCGCGGATGGTTCGGAGATCTATCGTAGCTCCGAGTCTTTGACTCGTAGGGAAAGGGAAATCCTAGAGCTCGTCGGTTTGGGCTTATCAAGGAGCGAAATCGCTGAACGGCTTGGCTGTTCCCGACGTACAGTGAACACGCATCTCACGACGATCTTTATCAAAATCGGCGTGAGAAACCTTGCGCAGGCAGCCGTATTCGCTGTGAAACATGAACTTGTTCGCTGGACAGGAGCCCCTGAAAACGTCTCTCCACATGTTGTATCTGATGGCAATCCAGTTGTCGAGGAATGCGCTGTCCGTGCAGACCAATAATCTTCCGAGAAGATAGCGAAGGACTCGATCCACCACTCACTTAGGCAAGCTCGACTGAATCGCTTTGACCGGCTGGCTTCAACGGGACAGTCAGGTTCGTGCAGCAGAGAATGAGGCTGAAGAAATACCCGCTATTCGGTCTCTGGCGCTTGTCACGAAGAACGGGTCGGACGTCATCTACTATAGTCGCACTGTCTGAGTCACTGTGTCTTGTCACGGCTGCCATCTCGTGAATCGCGAGAGGCAAAGAGCTACGCGGCTAATACCATAACGACAACGGTAGAGAGATATGAGTTGGAACCGCAACGCTCATAGACTGACGAGTGAAGCGCGCAATACGTTTCCGAGTGGGAGCGACAAGTCACTCGAGAAGAAAGATCTGCGGGTACGGTCTCCATTTCGATCTCGCCACATTTCGGTCGTTGTAGCACTCTACGTGGGCGTAGCGCTTTGCATCGGTCTGTTTGTCATAGTTGGAAAATGGGAAGACGAGCGCGAGCGCGATAGGTTCGATGAGGATGTTGCCAGCATGACGTCTCGGCTGGAAAGAAGTCTAGCTTCTGATCGGGAGGTGCTTGGCTCCATCGGAGGGCTTTACGCTGCTTCCGTCAGTGTCGATCGCACGGAGTTTGGGGTATTTGTTGCGGGGGCTCTGTCCAGGCATCCTCATATCCAGGCTTTGGAGTGGATACCCTTCGTGCCTTCCTCAGAGCGACGCGCATACGAGGAGTCCGCGCGCGCGGATGGCTATCCCGGCTTCCAGTTCACTGAGAAGGACAGCCAGGGGAACATCGTGCCCGCCAGCGAGCGGCCTGCGTACTTCCCAGTCTACTACGTTGAACCATTGGTAGGGAACGAAGTCGCCCTCGGTTTCGATCTGGGCTCCAATCCAGAACGCCTGGAAGCACTGGAGCGAGCGCGCGATAGCGGTACGTTTGCAGCTACGTCGCGCATCACGCTGGTACAAGAGACGGGCCAGCAATTCGGTCTCTTGATCTTCCTACCGATCTATCGAAATGGTGCTTCCCCGAATACTGTGGAGGAACGTCGGGCGCTTCTCAGCGGATTCGCTTTGGCCGTATTTCGCATCGGTGACCTCATCGAGCAATCATTCAGGAACCTGGACAGCGGACCGTACAGTGTTCGCTTGTACGATATAGGTGCTCCGGAAGGCCAATCGCTGCTCTATGCGTCAATGTCTGCTGGCGACGAAGCCGATTCAGAGTATGGATCTGGACCGAACAAGATCGTCAGATTGGAGGTCGGTGGGCGCCAGTGGTCGTTAGTTGTCTATCCAAAATCCGGCCGCTTGCCTACTCTGGGGATGCCCATCGCAGGCGCCATCCTCGCCTTCGGACTGTTGGCGACCATGGGGTTAGTGACTTACCTTGTGCTCGCCCAGAGACAGGCTGACAAGTTGTCCCGGGCCAACACAGAACTGCGGGAGAGTGAGGAGCGATATCGTCGCCTTGTCGAGCTATTTCCCGATGCCGTCATTGTATTCAGCCAGGGCGAGGTTACCTTCGTAAACACTGCGGCGGTAAAACTGCTGGGCGCTGAGGAGGCTACGCAACTGGTGGGGCAGCCGTTGCTGCAGTTAGTGCATCCCGACTTCCGTGAAGCTTGGACACAGCGCATCCGTCTGCTAGAAGCAGGCGATGGAGTGTCTTTTATCGGGCGGAAGCTCCTCCGGCTCGATGGAACGCCCGTTGACGTGGAGGCAGCGGCCACGCCCCTGGTCTTAAACGGCAAGATGGCAGTGCAGGCGGTCGTTCGTGACATCACCGACCGCAAGCGGGCGGAGCAATGCCTTGAACAGACCTTCGAGAAGCTACAACAAACCCTGGAGGATTCCGTCCGGACCATGGCCCGGATGGTCGAGATGCGGGATCCCTACACGGCTGGCCATCAGGAGCGGGTAGCCGTGCTCGCCTACGCCATTGCCAAAGAGATGGGGCTGCCCGATGAGCAGATCCGGGTGATCCGCCTGGCCGCCGCCGTTCACGATCTCGGCAAGGTCAGCGTGCCGAGCGAGATCCTAAGCAAACCTGGGCGGTTGGACGAAACAGAGTTCGGCTTGGTCAAGAACCACCCTACAGCAGGTCGAGAGATACTGGAGACCATCCGATTCCCATGGCCCATCGCTACAATTGTGCTTCAACACCACGAGAGGATGAATGGTTCCGGCTATCCAACGGGTCTCAACGGCAAGGACATCCTGCTCGGAGCAAGGATCCTGGCAGTTGCCGACGTCGTCGATGCGATGTCCTCGCATCGTCCCTATCGACCAGCTCTGGGCATTGATGCAGCCCTGAAGGAAGTAACACGCAACAAAGGCGTCCTGTACGATGTCGACGTGGTGGACGCCTTCGTGAGAATCCTGGACGCAAAACCCCTCGGCTTCTCGGTAGGAGAAGAAGTCAGTAGATAGAACCGCTCATGCGTACTTCATTCCGTTTCTCCCATTCCTCTATCAGGTCCCGCCAAAGCGTGGGCGCGTCGGCACCGGTCCTGACCAAAATGTCCTACTTGCCGAATGCAACCCTGCATGGTATTGTAGCTCGTGGCTAAGACATAGAGATCCTATCGGTTGCTCGATGGATGATCTTGATCGGTCCTGCTAACTGTTGGTCTATCTTGGACGGCGTTTGGGGGAGGCAAAGCGGCAAATGGGCAAGTATCGCCTGAGTGATCGACGGTATACCGACCAGGATATGCTCCTCAACGCAGAAGAGGCGGCTGAATTCCTTCGGTCGAGCCGCGTCAAGATCTACCGACTGGTGAAGTCGGGGCAGTTGGTTGCCCACAAGGTTGGTGGAACGTACGTGTTCTACCTGCGCGATCTCCACGCCTACGTGCGCGGCCAGTTGGGCGCCGGACGGGATGCGCGCGACATGGATGGCCACGAGTTGGAGTCGCCGAAACTCTAGGGCGAAAGAGTGCTTCGGAAGGAGGGTAGAGTCGTGGAGTTGCGTCAATATGCCACGCTGGTTCAGAAATGGTGGTGGCTGGTGCTATTGGGCTTCGTGGTGGCGGGCGCTGGGTCCTACTACGTCAGCAAGTCCCAGGTGCCCGTGTACCGCGCTTCGGTGACACTTCTGGTAGATCAGGCGCAGGACGCGAGTGGTCCCAACTACGATGCTATTCTAGCGAGCGAGCGCTTGACTAACACCTATGGCGAGTTGATCCGGAAAACACCGGTGCTATCGGCGACAATCGAAAGGGTAGAGTTGCCCTACACTCCTGCACAACTGGCCAAGCTCATCCAGGTTCAGGTCGTGCGGAACACGCAGCTCCTGGTGGTGTCTGTCGACGACATCGATCCCTTACGAGCCCAGGAGACCGCCAATACACTCGCCCAGACGTTCATCGATCAGCGGCACGAAGATCAGATCGGTCAGTTGAGTGCCTCGCGAGGGGTCCTCCGACAGCAGATCGCCGACCTGGAGAAGCAGCTCAAGGACACTAGCCAGGCTCTGGAGGCAGCCAAGGCGGCGTTTTATCCCAATACCGCTGAGATCACGCGGCTGCAGAACGTACTCTCGACGGCCCAGGTGACCTACTCGCAGTTGATCAAAGACGATAGCCAGATGCGCCTGGAAGAGGCGAGAACCCTCAACGCCGTCAGGCTGGCGGAGCCGGCCCAGACTCCTCTGCAGCCGATTTCACCCAAAGTTCTGCAGAATACGCTCCTCGCGGCCGTGGTCGGGCTGTTCCTGGCTCTCGCGGCTGCCTTCCTGATCGAATACCTGGATGATACCGTGAAGTCGGGCACCGACATCGAGCGTGTCACCAAGCTGCCTACGCTTGGGGTCGTCGGCCGCATCCCCTCCATCAAGAACGGTACGACCGCGCCGCGGGTGTTGGATGATATCGCGGCTCGCTCGTCCCTGGGTGAATCCTACCGCATCGTGCGGGCCAACGTGGATTTCGCCTGGGCTGGTCAACCCGGACAACTCGTCATGTTCACCAGCACCAACCCGGGCGAGGGGAAGAGTACAACGCTGGGTAACCTGGCCACGGTGTTTGCCAAAGATAGTCGCACGATCATCATGGTCGACTGCGACCTGCGACGCCCATCGCTGCATCGCGCCTTCGCCATGCAGGGGGATCGCGGTCTTACCAACCTGCTGGCCGACCATCGTGCAAAGTTGGACGACTATCTTGTGCCCACCAAGCAGCCCAATCTGTGGCTTCTGCCCAGCGGACCTATTCCGCCGAACCCCTCGGAGCTGCTGGGTTCCAATCGCATGCTCGCGATCCTGGACGAGTTAAGGCAACGCGCCGACATGGTGTTTATCGACACGCCGCCGTTGTTGGCGGTCGCGGATCCGGCGCTCCTCGCCACGCGAGCGGATGGCGTCATCCTGATCGTTGAGGCGGGAGGGGCGCGCGTCCAATCCATCGTCCGTGCCAACGAAGTGCTGTCACGCACCTCGGCTCGGGTGCTGGGGGTCGTCCTGAACAAGCTCAGTCGGCGTTCGAGCGAATACTACTATCGCAACTACCATCGCTACTACGCCGCATCGCCCGTGTCGCCCAACGGCTCGAAGAAGGAGCCGGCCTTGATCGGTGGTCGCCACTCAAATGGGGGGCACCGGTTGTGAGAAAGCGTGTGAGATGGGTCGTTGGTGCCCAGGATCCTTCTTCCGTCATTCCCGCATTCGCGGGAATGACGGGGCGGGTGAAGCTTCTCACACATTCTCTGAGGGATAGAGGAGCTGAACGATGTTGATCGCGCGCGCACCGGTCAGGATAAGCTTGGCTGGTGGTGGCACTGACTTCCCGGCCTACTTCGAGGAGCATGGCGGGCTGGTGATCTCCACGTCAATCAACCGGTATTTCTACGTCATTGTCAACCTGAACGGACAGGAGAGTGTGCAGATCACCTCGTCCGACTACAGGACGTTCTACCGGCATCCAGCTGGCAAGCCAATACCCTGGGATGGGGATCTGTCACTGCCGAAGGCAGTGCTGCACGACTTCGGCATCGACCGAGGGATCTCCGTCTTCATTGCGTCTGAGATTCCACCTGGCACCGGTCTGGCCTCCTCCAGCGCCGCTACTGTCGCGCTGGTGAAGGCCCTGTCCACCGCGTGTGGTCAGCACCTCACCAAGGCAGAGGTTGCGCGTCTGGCCTGCCGTCTGGAGATCGACAAGCTGGGCGCGCCCATCGGTTGGCAGGATCAATTCGCCGCCGCGTTCGGTGGTCTGAACGCTATCGCCTTTTCGCGGGATGGCGTGCGAGTGGAGCCTCTGGAGCTCGCTGCAGAGACGAGGACCAGGCTGGAGAAGCGCCTGCTGCTATTCTTCACCCACGTCTCACGCAACTCGGCCACTATCTTGACCGAGCAAAAGGCGCATAGCGAGCAGAAAGTGAAGCCGGTTGTGGAATCCCTGCACGCTCTGAAGGCGATGGCGCTGGAAGTACGGCAGGCGCTCGAGTCCGATGATCTGGATCGCGTCGGAGTAATCTTGCACGAATCTTGGCAGCAGAAAAAACGGCTTGCACAGGGTATCTCGAATGCGCGCATCGATGGGGCCTACGAGACGGCCCTGGCCAACGGTGCCATCGGGGGCAAAATCACCGGAGCCGGTGGCGGCGGCTTCCTGCTGGTGTATTGCCGAGAGGAGCACCAGTCGCGCGTGGTCGAGTCCCTCGAATCTCTTGGTCTGCGGCGCATGGACTTCCGGTTTGAGGCGAGCGGTGCCAAAGTGCTGACCAACGCCCTTCCACGCTGGCAGGTCCGCGTTCGACCGTCCCTGGAGATGGTGGCAGAAAGGTGAATTGGATGAAGAGGCTCCCATCGGATTTGCTTACACTGCGGGTGGGGTTGGGCGTCGGCGATGTCATCGCGCTTATGCTGGCTGTCTGGTTATCCAGCGGTTTGCATTATGGCTTCGAGGCGGGGTTGGGTCCGCAATCATGGACCCGCCTGGCGTTGATTCCTATTGTGCTAGTTGCGTTGTGGCTACAGCATCTCTACGATGAGGAGTACCTTCTAGGCGGGGTGCGCGAGTACTCCAAAGCCGTCACAGCCTGTACGTATGGTGCTCTGGCGCTCGTGGCGCTCAGTTTCATATTCGGTGGCTCGCCCATGATTTCGCGCGAGTGGCTCGTCGTCAACTGGCTGCTCTCCGCTTTCCTGGTCTGTCTCTGGCGGTTCGGTGCACGGCGGATGGCGTACCAATTGCGCAAGCGGGGACACCTGGTGACCTCTTTGATCGTGGTAGGGGCCTCGGACCAAGGCGCTGCGATCGCCCAGCAGTTGGATGCGCCCTCCAGTTGCGGTAGCAGAGTGATCGGGTTCCTAGACGATTATCTTCCCACGGGCGCTGTTGTGACCACCACGCGCCGACATCGGGGTGGGGATCTCAGCCTACTACGCGTGCTTGGTAGCCCGGAGAACTTGCGTCAGATCGCTCAGCGACATGGTGTGCGCGAGGTGATCGTCATTCCTCACGCTCTGTCATGGGAGAGCTTCGAATCGATCGTTCGACAGGTGGCGCTGAGCGACGGACAATTGCGCGTGCGGGTCACACCTGGTTTGTACGATGCCATGGCCACCTCGGTGCGGGCCCTTCCGCGCCGCGGCGTGCCGCTGCTGGCTCTGGAGAAAGCCCGTATCCGTGGGGTGGATCGTGTCCTGAAGGCTGCCCTGGATCGCGGCTTGACGGCCGCGGTGTTGCTTGCCCTGTCTCCGGTGCTGGCCGCGATCGTCTTCATCGGTCGAGTGCAACACAGTCCTCTTTTCGAGCGGCGCCTGGTTCTTGGGTTGGGCGGACAGCCTCGCCCGCTGTACTTGTTCGGCCCCTGGCTCTCGAAGCACGTGCTGCTGCATGGACTTCCCGCCCTGGTTGGCGTTCTGCGCGGTCATCTCAGTCTGGTTGGTCCGCGTCCCCGGCTCGTGTCGACCGCTCAGCATGGGAGCGGTGAGCCGGGCATCTTGCTGGCGATGAAGCCAGGGCTGACTGGATTGTGGCGTCTCGACGCTGGCGACAATATGCAGCCTATCTGGGACGGGGATCTGTGGTACGTGCGTAACTACTCCATCTGGGAGGACGTGCGCATCCTATTCGAGACGCTAGTTCGCATCAACCGCTCCATGCGAAAAGATGATAGCAAGATCGGACGCTGGCAGATTGAGCCGCCCACCGAAGAACGATCTGGCGAGGGACGCATCAGAACCGGCGTTGGCGATAGCGCATCGATGGTCGTTTTGTCTGAGCCGTCTGGGAGAGCTTGAACGAGCTCGCCCGGCTGGAATCGAGCAATCCAGCCCCCCGTAAGGCACAAAAGCACAGGGAAATGCAGATCGGCAAGACCACACGGATAGTCAGGGAGCGGCAGTTGTCTTCGAACGTCGCGCGCGCAGCGCTACTGCTGGTGTTGATGGCTGGCGTGGAACTGGCGGGAATGGTTCCGGAACTGAGGATAAACGTGTGGTCCATCCGGGCTCTGCGGGAAGTGGTGCGGAACGGAGTGGAGACGGCACAGCTTCCGCCGGCTCCGGATGGGAATCCGCGGGCAGCCTTAGTCATCGGGCGCGCCGCTCTTGCGCGCGGGGAAAGCGCGCAGGCGGTCGAGATGCTCAGTCGGGCGCTTCGGCGAGCGCCGAATGACGTTCTGCTCAGAGAATGGCTCGGCCGAGCCTATGAGTCCCAGGGAGATCTGCAGAAGGCCCTTATTGAATGGCAGGGCGTAAGGTCCTGGCAGGAGATGCTGGACGCGGCAGAGAGGGCCGTGTCCGCTCAGCACTGGGATGATGCCATCGCGTTGTTGGATGTCGTACAAGCGGCTCTCCCGCAAGAGACGATTGGCTATCGAGCCCAGGCCCTGGTCGGGAGGAACGAGCGGGGCAAGGCGATCGATCTACTTGGCGAATCTTTGGCGCGGTGGCCTCAATCCGGTTTCCGGCAGAGATGGCTCCTGGCGCAGGGCAACTATTTGGGGCAGGAAAAGCGTTGGATAGAGGCAGCGACGGCCTACCGCCAGGCATCCGATGCAATCGGTGGCGAGGATTCATGGCTGGCTCTGGTGGATCTCGGCCGCGCGCTGTACTATGGCGGTCAAGGGATAGAGATGGCTCTGGCGCAGATCGAACAGGGCATCAAGCTGAAGCCCCAGAGAGCGGATGGCTATAGCGCGGTGTCCGAGATACTCGGGGCGGAGAAGCGCTATATCGAGGCGGAAGAATGGTATCGGCAGGCAGCGGAAAAAGATCCGAACAGCCCACGGATCGTGGAGCGGCGCGTGGATAATCTCCTGGTGATAGATCGAGTGAGCGAGGCCCAGTGTGTTCTTAGTGAGGCCTCCGCGAGGTTTCCCGCGGAAGCGCGCCTCTACTATCAACTGGGACAGGTATTCGGACGGCTGGGCGATCTCGAGCAGGGGATCGCCAATGCGCAGCGGTCGGTCTCGCTCGATCGAACGGGCAATGTCGGCTACCGGCTGGCTCTGGCGACACTCCTTGAGCGCGCTGGAAGGACGGTTGAGGTCATCGCCGCGTACCGAGACGCACTGGCATTGAACGACCGAGATGCGGGAGTGCACGTGGCACTTGGGAAGGCTCTCAACAAGGCCCAACCTGGCGATCAGGCCGCGGTGGCCGAATTTCGACGGGCGGTCGAAGTCGAGCCGCACAATCCGGCCGGCTACATCGAGCTCGGGCGAATATACCAGACCCAGGCACGCTATGCCGAGGCGGAAAGCTGGTACAAACAGGCGACAGAACGTTCTCCCAAAGCCCCCTGGCCGTGGGTTATGCGCAGTGAGAACGCTTTGCTGGGAGGCAATCCACGTCTAGCCGTGGATGTGGCGGAACAGGCAACACGCCAGTTCCCCAGCTTTGCTGCGGGGTATGTTGCGCTGGCGGAGGCCTATCAACAAGCGGGGGATTTGACTCGGGCCGTTGTGGCGATCGAGAAATCCCTCCAACTGGGCCCGGAGGAGCACCCGCGGTACTGGGTAATTGCGGGGCAGATCTATGAATCGGTCCAGCAACGAGACAAAGCGATAACGGCCTACCAGAGGGCTGTTGCCATGGATAGCGGTAATCGCGCGGCGCAGAACGCGCTAACTCGCCTGCGGCAGAGGCAATGATAGAAGGTAGGATCTCTCCGTCTCGACGGTCTATGGGGTTTCTTCTCCGGACGCCAGCTATGTCAGCGTTGCGTCCGGGCGTGCCCATCGGGAATTGCGAGCGAGGAAATCATGTCGGCGGCTAGCTCGATGACACAAGCGACTTCGCCATCTAGTGGACAGACGAATGCCAAGACCTCTGTCGGGAGAGGACTTGCCATCGGCACTATGCTCCTCCTGGTGGGCATGCTTGTCGGTCGAGTCGCCTCAGTATTTCGCGAGGTGCTCGTGGCCGGCCAGTTTGGGGCCAATTATCAGGTGGATGCCTACGTGCTCGCAATCACCATCCCGTCCGTTCTGGCCGAGATCGTCTCGGGCGGCGGTTTGACGGCCGCCATCCAGCCGTTCCTGGCCGAGCAGATGCAGCAGGGCGGAGCTCGCAGAGCGTGGCGCAGTGCCAGCGCCATCGTGAACACGTACACCGTCGGCTTGTTCGCCATGGTGGGAGCGCTGCTCGCCATATCACCCTACCTGATGTCGGCCTGGGCTCAGGGGCGAGATGGCACAACTCTGCAGCTGGTGCACGAGCTACTGCCGATCACCGCGTCTTCTTTAGTCTTCTACGCACTGCTGGTCGTCTACGCCGGGGTCGTCAACCAACTGCGCTGCTTCTGGGCGCAGGCGATTCTGCCGCTGTTGTTGACCCTGCCCATGATCGTTGCGGCGGCTTTTTTCACACCGATCTACGGGATCCAAGCCCTTGCTGTTGCGTATACCGTGTCGATAGGTCTGGCGGCGGTGTCGATGTTTCTCATCGCCAGAAGCCATGGGGTTACGTACCACTTTGCGTTTCGCCTACCTCCCGGCAAAGGGAAAGCATTCCTGTTGCTGTTGGTGCCCTCCCTACTGATGCAGGTCATGCCGCTGATCAATATGATGATTGATCGCGCTCTTGCCTCTACGCTATCGGAAGGCAGCCTGGCAACGTTGGCCTACGGGACGGCTGTAAACAATGCGGTGCTTTCCCTGGCGACTGCTCTGGCGGTGGCGGTCTTCCCACAGTTCAACGACTTGTACTTGCAGGAGGGAATGGAGCGCGTTGCCGCGCTTCTGGCACGTGTATCCTTGCCGCTACTATTTCTCACGATGCCGGTGGCGGCCTTGTTCATCGGTTTCGCCGATCCCCTCGTGCATCTCTGGCTCGAAAGAGGCGCGTTCGATCCGAATGCGCGGCATGCGACGGCCATGGTCGTTCAGGCGCTGGGTTTAGGCGTGCCGGCGGCAGCGACCTATTATGTTACCTTGCGGGTGTTCTGGGCGGCCTCGGACATGGTCACGCCAATCGTGATTGGCTTCATTACCGGCGTCTTGAACGTCGTGCTTGATGTAGTTCTGATGGGCCCCATGGGGCATGTTGGCATTGCGCTAAGCACGACCATCGTCGTCTGGTGCAACGCGCTCGCGGCCCTCTGGTTGCTGCGACGACGCGCGCGCATGCCGCTCGGTCCACTGGCAAGAGCGATCGGACGGTATGCTCTGGCGTGCCTACCGATTCTCGGCATCGCCGCCGTGGGCCGCTTTCTGGTGCCTCCCGTTGACGCTCATTTCGACCTGCTGCGCTTCGCTTTGTTCTTCGTCGGGGCTGGTTGCACGTACCTCTTGATCGCTGTGCTCCTGGGCTGGAGCGAGCTCGTGCCTTTCCTAAAGGCGCTGAGCAGAGTGGGGGTTCCTGTGCCGACCGTTCCTATTGCGGGAAGTGGACAAGCCAGCCTGATTGGTTGGGTGATTCAGAAGGTTGGGCGCCGTGGCTGAAAATCTCGCAAGGTTGTTCCCGGTCGGTCTCTCCGACCGCGGTATGTCCGGTTCGAAGCTGCTTCTTTTCTGCGTAGCGATGGTAGCCATAGGCGCTGGAGTTGCGCTGGACGCTCGAGTCAGCTTGGTTCCAGTAGGGCTGGTCGCACTCGCCCTGCTGCTACTTGTCTCGGTGCCCCGTCTCGTGATTCTTATGGCGTTCCTGCTGCCGATCCAGGGCTATTTCTTCTTGCCGGGCACCAATTTCACCCTCAGGCTGGCCTATATCTTGGCTGCGGCGGCTCTGCTACGGGCCCTGTGGGCACAGCGCGGCCAGGTGCAGCGTCGTCTATCGCTCCATCACGTGCCGCCACTGCTGTTCTTTGCTTGTCTTGCTGTGTCGACTGTTGGAGCGCGGGACGTCTACCTAGCCCTGAAAGGCATGCTCGAGTGGGGAGCCCTCTTCGTGACATTCTACGCGGTCGTGTACGGCATTCAGGAGATGGGCCAGTTATGGAAAGTGGTATGGGCGCTCATAGCCGGAATGGCGTTCCAGGGCTCCTTGGGTCTCGTGCAGTTTATGGGCGGAATCGGGTTCCAGCAGGCCCTGCTATCGAGTAGACTCTCGGGAATACTCTTTCAGCCCACGGCCCTGCAGTCCAAGCTTGCCGCTGACAATGCAAACTGGGTCTTCATGGGCACGATCTTGCCATTTGGTACCTTCCTGAACAACATCGATTACTCGGTTTTCATGGCCATGGGCTTGTCCTTCATCGTAGGGCTGCTGCTGGGCGGTAGTCGCGTGATCAACCGCCATGTGCTCATGGTAGTTATGTTCGTCGCCAGCGCCGCGGTCGCGCTCGCCGCCAAGGGTACCGGCTGGAACGCGGCTATCGCGGGGGTGGCTGTGGTGTGGATCCTGAGCGGCTCAAAGCTACGATGGGCTGTGTGGCCGGTCGCTCTGATAAGCCCATTGGCTATCGTTCAGCCCGCCATTCCTGTGGTTGATCTACTTAGAGAGCGTCTCTACTCGCTCGCTGGACAGACGGTAAGCTCAACGTCCAGCGTCCTGGGTAGGCTAGACATTTGGCAACACTACCTCGGGGTTTTTGCCGATCGCTGGATGCTTGGTTATGGTCCCTACAACAGCATTCTGTACGGATCCTCCTGGACGACGTGGCAGAACGGCATGCCTACCGCTACCGTCCAGCCCACTGAAAGCGGATATTTAGCTGTTTTGGTCGACACCGGCGTGCTGGGGTTTGCCGCCTTCGCACTGGTAGTGGTCTGGCTGCTGGCTGCGGTACCGGCCGGGTTCCGGGGGCGTCTGGGGAGGGGCTCGACGGCGCTTTGGCTGGGAGCAGTTGGTGCGGTCGTTGCCTTCTTGGTCGGCAATATCTCTGTGGCGGGGCTGACATCGCACCAGAACGTGATGGTCTTCGCTATCTGCGCTGGCATATTGCACCTTCTCAAGCATTGGGCACAGGCGCCGGTCACCAGGGCGTTAGATCAGCCTAATTCGATGTTTTCTGTCCAGTCATAACGGTACTTTGTCATTCTGAGGCGCGCACGCCGAAGAATCCGTACCCCCTTGCCGCACAAGGGTCGAAAAGTCGCGGATTCTTCGCGCTGCGGCGCTCAGAATGACAAAGTACGGATAACAGACGGCTGTTTCAGCGAGTGACTTCTCTGGAACCGACCGGGTTAGGAATGATATCATGAGCGTCTATGACCGCATCTGGGACCGGAAGCTAATGGGCGTACAAACGGATCCGTTGTCCGATCCCGGGTCTCGATGGGCCGCGGCCTCTGGACTGGTACCGATTGGCAATCGACTTCTGGATATCGGAGTCGGCGACGGTGGGTTCGCGGAATGCATGAAACCGCGCGTCAGCGAAGTGTTTGGCATCGACGTATCGCCAATCGCGGTGCAGTCTGCCAGGCGGCGAGGAATTGAAGCATTCGTATGTGATTTGGATCGCGAAGCATCTCCCTTTCCGGACAGACACTTCGATGTGATCACCTGCCTCGATGTGATCGAGCACGTACTGGATCCACGGAAGCTCCTGCTCGAGATCAGTCGTCTGGCAACGCCGGGCGGGGTCGTTGTTGTTTCGACCGTCAATATCAGGTGCGTGAAGTATCTGCACTCGGTTGTCCTCCGTGGGCGGTTCCCGCGGACGTCCGGCGATGAGGAGGCCTACGATGGTGGGCACCTTCACTACTTCACGACTGGCGATCTCAGAGCCCTCTTGTCTGGCGTTGGGCTCGTGACTACGCATGCTCAGGGCATGATTGCCAGCCGATCGTTAGGGTTTCTTCGCCCATGGGCAGCATGTGGGCCTGTTCGAGAGTTTCTCTCCGCGGGGATTGTCGTGCGGGCTCGCAGGGCGGGGGCGTTGACGTAGTGGTAGAGACCGGTTTTTCAGGACTCGTCCTCCTCTGGTCTCGCGGTTTTGGCTGGACAAGTGGACGAGACTAGGAGCAAGCGTATGGATACTTTCGATTGCATCTGGGACCGGAAGCTAACGGGAGTACAAACGGATGTACTATCTGATCCCGGGTCTCGATGGTCCGCGGCCGCCAGATTGGTTCCAACGGGCAATCGGCTTCTTGATATCGGTGTCGGCGACGGCGGTTTCGCCTGGAACATGCTTGCCCGTGTCAAAGAGGCTTGCGGAGTGGATGTCTCCGCTCGAGCCGTGGATACCGCGAATAGGCGAGGTGTCCATGCGGTACAATGCGACGCGGGCAAGGAGCCCATCCCGTTTCCGGATGGTCATTTCGATGTTGTCACTTGCCTGGACGTCATTGCCTACATTGCGGAGCCGGCGGCGCTGCTAGCCGAGATCGCTCGGGTGCTCTGCCCCGGTGGTGTCGCCATACTTTCGTCTGTCAATATCCGCTACGTGAAGTTCATTGTCTCTCTCGTTTTCAAGGGCAGATTTCCACGCACCTCTGTGGACCGTGAGGCTTTCGATGGCGGTCAAATACACTACTTCACGACCGGTGATATTGTGGCGTTGTGTCACGGGGCAGGGCTTAAGACCACGCACACGCAGGGAATTATCCCCAGTGATAGACTTCGGCTTGCACGGGCGTGTGCATCTTGGATGCCAGTTCGCGAGTTCCTGTCGACTGGCTTCATCGTCCGAGCTCAGAAAGAGGGAGACCAGAGGGCAGGTTCAGTTGGAGAATCGTAGCTCGATGTTATCGTCGCAGATTGACCATCGTGACCGAGAAGGGGCGCCGGAGAGGCTTTCTCTGTGGGGACGGTACAAGCACAAGCCGGCGCAGGAGGTGCAGGTGTGAATGATGCGTTTGCCGGGCGAAATGTTCTGCTTACTGGTGGGCTGGGCTTCATCGGCTCCAATCTGGCCCGGCGGCTGGTTGCTCTGGGAGCCAACGTCACCGTGGTCGATAGCCTCATTCCGGAATACGGTGGGAATCTGTTCAACATCGCCGGAATCGAGGATAAGCTCCGCGTGAATATCTCCGATGTACGGGATCAGCATAGCATGTCCTATCTGGTCAAGGGACAGCACTACCTTTTCAATCTGGCCGGACAGACCAGCCATCTGGACTCCATGCAGGATCCGGAAACAGATCTGGAGATCAATTGTCGGGCGCAGCTATCCATCCTCGAAGCCTGCCGGCGGCACAATCCTGAGATCAAGATCGTTTTCGCTAGCACGCGGCAGATCTACGGTAAGCCGGATTACCTGCCGGTTGATGAGAGACATCTCCTTCGCCCGGTTGACGTCAATGGAATCAATAAGATGGCCGGCGAGTGGTATCACATTCTGTACAACAACGTCTACGGTATTCGTTCTTGCGCCCTCCGGCTGACCAATACGTACGGCCCGCGTATGCGCGTCAAGGATGCCCGCCAGACCTTTCTGGGTATCTGGGTTCGTCTCATCATCGAGGACAAGCCTATCCTGGTCTTTGGCGATGGATCGCAGGTTCGAGACTTCAACTATGTTGACGACGTCGTGGATGCCTGCCTGATGGCTGCCGCCAATGAGGAGTCCAATGGACAGGTCTTTAACCTTGGCGCCGAGGAGCGTGTGAGCTTGAAAGACCTGGTAGAGCTGCTGGTCGAGTGCCATGGGAGCGGAAAGTACCGATTGGTGCCGTTTCCGAGCGATCGCAAGGCGATCGACATCGGCGACTACTTTGCTGACTATAGCCGCTTCACGTCGGTTCTGGGATGGTCTCCTAAAGTCAGTCTCAGGGAAGGGCTCACTCAGACGTTGCGGTATTATCGAGAGCATGCGTCGCGTTATTGGGATTGACTGTCCAATTGATGGCAAGCTGGTCAGACTTTTCGCTGGAGGCGCTCAAGGACTTCTATGACTGATGAGATCCATATTCCGCAAGCTAGCCCGGTTCTTGGGTACATTGCCCATCGCGATGAGATCGACGCCGCCGTTGCGGGAGTTCTTGCCCGCGGCCGCTATGTGCTGGGCGCCGAGACGGAGGCGTTCGAGGCGGAGTTCGCGGCGTACGTGGGGGTCCGATTCGGTGTTGGGGTCGGGAGCGGAACAGATGCGTTGCACCTGGCGCTGTGGGCCTGTAACGTAGGGTCGGGAGATGAAGTGATCACCGTGTCGCATACCGCCGTCGCGACCGTCGCCGCAATTCGTCTACGCGGTGCGGTGCCCGTGCTGGTCGATGTCGATCCTGAGACACTGTGCATGGATCCCGCTCTGGTGGAGCGAGCCGTCACGCCCCGGACGCGTGTCATACTTCCGGTTCATCTCTATGGGCACTCCGTTGATCTCGATCCGATCTTGTCCGTTGCTCGACGGCACGGGATTCGTGTGGTCGAGGACTGCGCTCAGTCGCATGGAGCACGCTACAAGGGGCGGCGCACGGGCGCTCACGGGGATTTCGGCTGCTTCAGCTTTTACCCAACCAAGAACCTGGGTGCGATCGGGGACGGAGGAATGCTGGTCACCGACGATCCTGCGCTCCATGAGCGTGTCCGACTTCTGCGGGAGTATGGCTGGCAGCGCCGCTATGTCAGCGTAATCGAGGGTACCAATAGCCGACTCGACGAGCTTCAGGCGGCGATCCTGCGGGTTAAGCTGCGCTACCTGGACGAGGACAACGCCAAGCGATCGTCGCACGCCGCAGACTACAATCGCCTGATCGATGCCCCAGCGCTGAGATTGCCCACGGTTGCCGCTTGGGCAGAGCACTCTTTTCACCAGTATGTGGTTCGCTCTTCCCAGCGCGACGAGTTGGCGGCCTTTCTGCGGAAGCGGGGTGTTGCCACTCTCGTCCACTATCCTGTTCCGGTGCACTTGCAGCCGGGATACAGCAGCTCGCACGTCAACGCCGGCGGTTTGGCGGTGACGGAGCGGGCGGCTTCTGAAGTCCTCAGCCTGCCGATGTATCCGGAGCTGACAGAAGAGCAGCTCGAATGCGTAGCCCATGCGATCACCGAGTGGAATGGTTTTTGAGCATGTTAGCGGAAACGCCGATCGCAGCTCCACGAACCGAAGAGCGCTTCACAGCTCTGGTCAAGACCCAGTTGCGCCGTCTCCGGGCGGCCGCGGCGCGCAGTTGGCTGAACCCATATACCCTGACGAACCGGCGACTTACTGCGCTTCTCGGTGAGATGGCCCCGCGGGCGCATGGTAAGATGCTAGATGTCGGATGTGGTAAGAAGCCGTACGCTAGCCTGTTCAGCCAGGTTGAAGCGCATATCGGAGTCGAAGTGCCCATCACGCTGTCCAAGAGTCAGGTCATCGACGTTTACGGCAGCGCCCTCCATCTGCCGTTCGCTTCGAGCTCGTTCGATACTGTGCTTTGTACCCAGGTGCTCGAGCATGTGCCTGAGCCGCATCAACTCCTCGGCGAGGTCGCGCGGGTACTGAAGCCAGGCGGAATCCTGATTCTCACTGCGCCGCAAACCTGGGGACCTCACGAGGTACCGCACGATTTTTTCCGGTTCACGCGCTTTGGTCTCAGCTATCTTGCTGGCTGCGCGGGGCTACAGGTCGAGACTATCAAGCCTACCACGGGTACCTTCGGAATGGTGGGACAACGGCTGAGCACCCTCTTGTACCATAAGTTGGGACAGGGCCGCTTTCTATGCCAGATGCCCACCATGCTGTTGTGCGCTTCAGTTCAACTCGTATGCGAAGGACTGGACCGACTGGTTGCCAGAGATGGGGACACCTTAGATCACGTGATGGTCGCCATCAAGGTCCCCAGCCCGGATGGGAACCATGGTCCCCAGCCCGCGCCCAGATAGAGCTAGTGCGTCGTCAGACCGGGGGCGTGGGGGTGTCCTCCGAAAAAACCCAACTCGACGCGGAGTGGCGCGGAGCTATCCAAAGCAGGTCTCCTGATCCTGCACTCGGCTAAGGGAAGGCTATGCGAATCTGTCAGCTCTCACGGGTAGTACCGACTCATGCTATCGGTGGCATGCAAGATCAGGTGATGTTGCAATCGGCCGCGTTGGTCGCGCTGGGTCACGAGGTTGTGATCCTCACGACAGCTCATCCGGATGGCAGAACAGTTGAGCAGATCGACGGAGTGGAAATCCGCTACGTCCCGCGGACTAGACCGATTAAGTTCTCACGCTCCTGGAGGCGAGAGAGCCAGCGGTACCTGGTGTCCACACGGGTGGGGCGAGCGTTCGACGTCGTCCACGCGCAGGGAAGCGGTGGGACAGCGTGTCTTGCAAACAGCGTGCACGCTGCTCTGGGTGTGCCCGGAATCCTCAGTCTGCATGGCAGCGCAGCCGATGAGATTCGCACCGCTCTGAACCTGATGAAGCATCGTCCTGCTCCCGGCCAGTCTGTCCGCTCTATCTTGGTGGTAGCTAAGCAGATGTACGAGCACCTGAGGTTCACCATGCCGGCGGCCCGCAAGGCCGACGCCGTGATTGCCACAAGCAGATCCGCCGTCGACGACTATCCTCGGGTTCTGCGCATACCAAAATCAAAGGTGCATTTGATCTACAACTCGATTGACACCGCGCTCTTTCAGCGCAGAGTTGGCAGGCGAGGTCTGCTTGGGCTCGGAAATGACAGCTTTATCTTGCTTGCTGTTGCCCGCCTCATCGAGGAGAAGGGGGTGCAGTACTCGATCCGGGCCATGCCAACGATTCTGGTGTCCCATCCTGACGCCCAGCTTCTGGTCGTCGGCGATGGAGTGTACCGACCGAAGCTCGAGCAGTTGGCTGTCGAGTTGGGGATAGCGTCGAGGGTTCGCTTCGTGGGGTCGGTAAGTCTGTCGCAGTTGCCGGACTACTACAGCGCGGCCGACGTCTTTCTAAACCCAACCATTCGCCGCAATGGCTACGACATGACAATCCTGCAGTCCATGGCCTGCGGATGCGCGGTCATCGCCAGCGATCTTCCTAGCGTTCGTAGCACGCTGGACGGCAATACGCTTGTGATGATCCCCCCGGGTGATGCCGCGGCCCTCTCCGCCCGGGCGATCGAGTTGATGGAGAAGCCGGATCTAAGAGCGAGCTTAAGTCTAGCCGGTGAGAGAGACATTCGGGATCGCTTTGGCAGCGAATCCGCCGCCAAGCGCATGGTGGAAATCTACCAGTCTGTCATAGCTGGTGGGATGTCTTCCAAAGCGCCTCGCCTGATTGGTAAGGAACCTTGTTGAGATTAGAGCAACATCAACGAATGCGCCTTTGCTATTTGACCAGAACGACGCCTGAGCACAGCCACGGCGGTTTGGAGCGACATCTGGAAATGATTGCCATGGATAGTGCGGCTCGGGGCAACGACGTCGTGGTGATCACGACAGCACATCCGCGTCTCGGCGGGACCGTGGTCAATCGGCCAGACGGGATTGAGGTCAATTACCTGGCTGGAACGTGCCCTGGACGCTACACGTCTGCCTGGTGGCACAAGAGCGTGGAGCAGTACGCCAAGCTGCATCATGAGAAGGCCTTCGATTTGGTTGTGGCCGAGGATGGCGCGGGATGGAGCTACACCCGGCTGCGCGCCAGGGGAGGAGTTTCGACTCCGGTCGTCATGTTCCGGCATGGCACCACGCTGCTCAATATCGGGCAGTATCTGCGGCATCCCTCCGTGCGAGGCTGTGCGAACACCTTCTTGAATGTGTGGCATCTCATGCGTTGGGCTAGACGATACGGTCCCTATGTCGATGCCCAGATTGCGGTGTCCGATCACGTTCGGGAGTCCGTGCTGCGGGAGAGTTCTGTGGCGCCGCAGCGGGTGCACGTTATCCGGAACGGTGTAGATGTAGATCAGTTCGCTCCGGCTGTCAGTGGCAAGCAGGTTAGAGCGCGCTTCGGTATTCCTCAAGACGAACCGCTGGTGCTGTGGATGGGGCGGCTGATTAGGGCCAAAGGATGGCAGATTGCGTACCAGACCTTCCTCGAGGTGCAGCGCAAGAATCCGAGAATGTGGATGCTGTTGGTCGGCAGTGGCCGCCCTGCTGAAGAGCATCGGTTGGCAGCGATGATTCGGGAACATGGGATGCAGGGGCGGGTTGCGCACTTGGCAGGTGTTCCCCACGAGGATGTTCCCGAGTATCTGTCCGCTGCCGATGTTTTCTTGTTTCCGACATACCATCCCGAGGGGCTGCCCATACTCCTGCTGGAGGCTATGAGCTCAGGTAAGGTCTGCGTGTGCACGGATTCGCCTGCTATCCGGCAGCTTATCCGTCCTGGCACGGGCTTGCTAGCGGAAAATGATGTTCCCGCGCTGGCCCGTCAGGTCCGTTTGGCTCTGGAGGACTCGCGATTACGAGAGAGCATTGGTCGGGCTGCCCGGGACGTGGTTCTCCGTGATTTCAACAGCATAAACATGCTGGACCGTATTCACCAAGTGTATATCGACACTACCACCGGTGCGATGCGACAACGCGTTTGAGCTCGAAACGGGTTAACCTCTAGGCGATGCTGTCTGCCCAGCAACGCTTTGGAGGCTTCGGTGTGGCAGGTAATGCCAGGGTCGTCGTAGCTGATTACAGTGATATGCGTCGAGGTGAGACCAAGACCGTGTTCGTACCAGGGTTGGTTCAGCGGATGGTTTCCGAGGCAGACGTAGTTAACAGAGGTGGTATGGATTGTGATTGACATGTCTCGCTCTCCGATCAAAGGCAGTTGCGCCTTTTGCGTGCATCGGCGAAGACCCAAGTCACGTGAGGAATGGGATTCCGTGTGCGGCCGGTGCAAGGGAATAGAAGCCAGCCTTCTCTCCAATCTGTACTGGGTCCAGGAGGATTGCCCCGAGCACGCTGTGGTCGCGCCGACGATTGCACGCCTCTCTTCACGCAATGCCCTGCGGCGAAACGTGGCCGCAATTGAACGTGCTGGGCTGACCGCCGACGATCGCATTCTTGAGATCGGCTGTAATGCCGGCGTTCTACAGGGAATCCTACGCCACCCCGGCTTCGTCGGGGTCGACCTCCGCCCTGATTTCGTGAGGAGAGCTCGAGTGATATGCCCGGACGGTTTGTTCGCGGTTGCCGATGCGACTGCGCTGCCGTTCCCGGACGGCACCTTCTCCAAGCTCTTCAGTCTTGACGTTATGGAGCACATACCTGTCCACTTACTCTCTAGTTATGCTGCCGAGGTAGCACGTGTGGCGGCTCCAGGGGCGAGGTTCTTGTTGAGCACACCGAACGGGTCCTTGAACATCATTAAGCGCGCGTTCGGGCGGGTCGTTGAGGCGGCTCACGAAACAGAGTTCGCGCCCGAGGAGGTAGAGGCGCTATGGGCGTCGGTCGGCTTTGCTCTTGAGTGCTCCGCCAAGCTGGACGATGATCTCTTTCCGTCCGGACTGGTCTGGCGGGGACTTCAGATGGTCCTCTCGGACTCCGACGCCATGGTCACCGCCGCTACAAAGGTCACCAAGAAGGCGGGCTATGTCAATCAACTCTACGTATTCACCAAGGTGCAGCGTTGAGGATTCTTGTCTACGCTAGCGACTTCTTCCCCACTATTGGCGGCGTTCAAACGGCCGTTATGAACCTTGCCAGGGAATGGAGCAGCCGTGGGCACGCTGTCCACATCGTCACGAGTCGACCCTCTCCGCATGTAGCACGACGCGAGGTCGTCGGCGGGTTGGAAGTTAGTCGCTTTGACTGGCAGCGACGCCCTATCGCTAGCCTTCCCTTTCGGGCTCTTCGCATCTCACGAGAGATCGCCCCTTTCGTTCGTCGATGGCAACCTGACGTGGTGTACGCCCATTTTCTGCCAACTAACGTCGCCGCACTCCTTCTCGTCCCCGGACTTGCACCGCATCCGCTCATCGTGTCGGCGCGAGGCAATGACGTTATGGGTATGGCGGATCGCTCGAGAGTTCATCGCTGGGCAATTACCCGTCTGTTTCGTAAAGCGGATTCGATTCTCTTCTGTTCAGAGGCGCTGCAGCGGCATAGTAGGACCCTCCTGGCAGAGGCCGGTCGTACAGGCGGTATCCTGGGCGACGGGGTAGATGTCAAGCAGGTCGATGCTGCGACGCCCTGGTCGGCGGATTATCCCTACTTGTTCACGGGCGGAAGATTCGTGCACAAGAAGGGGTTCGATCTGTTGATCGAAGCCTTTGCCGAAGTCCACAAGGTGGCCCCCGAGCTACGCTTGATGATTGCCGGGGACGGCCCAGCGCGGCCGCGTATTGAAGAGCGAGTGCGTGATTTGCAGCTCGAGAAGTCTGTCGAGCTAACCGGCTTTCTTGGTCCGCAAGACCTTCTTGGTCGCATGAAAGGGTCCGAATTCTTCGTGTTGCCGTCTCGGGAGGAGCCCTTTGGGATCGTGGTGTTAGAAGCCATGGCCGCCTCCAAGCCCGTTCTGGCTGCCAACGTCGATAACATTCCCCGTCTGATCACGGACGGACACAACGGGTTGTTGGCAGAGCCATCGGTTTCCTCACTGCGTGACGGTATTCTTCGTATGCTGCGCAGCCGTGAATCGTGGGAGGACTGGGGGGCTCGTGCTCGCTCGTCGGTTGTGGAGAAGCATAGCTGGTCGCGTGTGGCCGATCAGGCTCTCGAGATTTTTGCTGAAACGCTCGAGAGCCGACGCCATGTCGGCCGTCCTTTCACAGCCGGCTTGGGTGGAAGAAATCTGGGTGGAGGGCGATAGTCACATGATTGAAGGTCGTGATATCGTTTGCCTCGCCTCCGCCAATTGGGCCTCCAGCAACCGCGTGAATTGTCATCTGCTGATGGAACGCCTGGCCACGAAGAACCGCGTTCTGTTCGTGGAAACCCCCGGCGCACGTACGCCGGCGCCACGGGAGTTGGGGCGTGCGTTTCGTCGGGTGGCGGCAGCCGCGAGGGGAATTCGCAAAGAGAGGGAGCAACTGTGGGTGCTGCCCCCGCTCATCCTTCCAAAACATAGCTTGCGGTCGATTCGTTGGCTCAACAAGGTGGCCTTGCGTCTGCAGGTCCAACTCGCTGCTCGGAGGCTTGGACTAACAACCCCCATCCTGTGGAGTTTCCTGCCGTATGGAGAGGGGCTAATCGGCCATCTTTCGGAGTGCCTGACCGTCTATCACTGTGTCGATAATTATGCGGCCAACCCGGGCGTGCACGTCCCATCCCTGGTGGCAGCGGAAGAACGCCTTCTCAGGCGGGCGGATGTGGTGTTGACCACGGCTCCCGCGCTGTTCGATGCCAAGCGATTGCTGAATGCTAACACCCACTATTGGCCCAACGCCGCGAATACGGATCTGTTCGAGACAACACTGGACGCCGCGACCACGGTTGCTCCCGATATCGCGGCGATCTCGGGGCCCAGAATCGGCTACGTCGGAAACCTGGCATCGTACAAGCTGGATCTTGGTCTGCTTCGTCGGGTCGCGGCCGATCATCCCGAGTGGTCTTTCGTTCTGATCGGTCCGGAGGGAATCGGTGATCCATCAACCGATCTTTCGGCACTCAGGTCTTTGTCGAACGTTCATTTCCTGGGACCGCGTAGCTATGAGACACTGCCGTCTTACCTCAAGGGCATGGATGTCTGTATGATCCCGTTCCAGGTGACGGAATCCACGACCTATAGCTTCCCGATGAAATTCTTTGAATATCTGGCAAGTGGTCGACCTGTTGTGTCCACAGGTCTTCCTGCCCTAGAGCGCTTCCGACACCTCTTCAGAAGGGGTGATTCACCCGAGGAGTTCGCCCGGGCCATTCGTGAATCGCTGGATGCCGACACGCCAAAGGCGAGAGAAAGCAGGCTATCCGCTGCGCGCAGCCATGGCTGGGACGGTCTTGTCGAGCAGATCTCGGCTGTCGTCAGCGCTGCTCAGAGTCCCGCGGCTGGCGTGACGCGGGTGAGGACTGGTGAACATGTGGGCTGCTAGCGTGCCGCCAGGCCGGGGATTAGGGGGTGTCCCCCGAGCATTTCCCACTCCTCTGTTGCGCGGAGGTCGGTTGGGGAGACCTGTATCACGATGAGAGTCGCTCTGCTACACCCGTATTTTGTCAACCAGCGTGGTGGTGAACGCCTTTTCTACACGTTGTGTCAGATGTATCCCGAGGCCGACATCTATGCGCTACTGGCAGATCTCAACACACAGCCGGAGTGGCTGCGGAGTCGCCATGTGAGCACGACGTTTGCTCAGAGGCTGCCGTACAGTGCGAAATTATTCACGCAGTATTTCTTCCTGTACCCGCTGGCGGTGGAGCAGATCGATCTGCGGAGCTATGACTTGATTGTCTCCAGCAGTAGTGCCTGGATGCACGGTGCCCTGGCGCCCGCCGAGGCCGTTCACATCTGCTATTGCCATAGTCCTTTCCGCTACGCCTGGAGCTGGTACAACGAGTTCATCGGCGGTCGGAGCAGTCATAGTCCCAGTCGGCTGGTGTTGTCTCTACTGCTGCACCGGATCCGGACCTGGGATTTCGCCGCCGCCCAGCGCGTGGATCATTTCATTGCCAACTCCCACGTCACCAAGCGAAGAATCGCCCGATATTTTCGGCGTGACAGCACGGTCATTCACCCGCCCGTGGAGGTCGACAGGTTCCGGGTTGGTGAGGGCAGCGGTGACTACTTCCTGGTGGCGTCTGGGCTGGTGAAATACAAGAAAGTGGAAGCGGCTATTCGTGCGTTTAATCAGTTGGGTCTCAAGCTGCTCGTGGTTGGAGACGGCCCCGAACGCGCAGCGCTACAGAAAATGGCGCAGCCCAATGTCGTCTTCCTGGGTGGTGTACCTGACGCTCAATTGAGCGAGCTATATTCCGGCTGCAAAGCGCTGATCTTCACGGCGGAAGAAGATTTCGGAATTGTCCCGGTGGAGGCCCAGGCCGCGGGACGCCCCGTCATCGCCTATCGCAGGGGAGGGGCGCTTGAAACCGTGAGGGAGGGCGAGACAGGTCTGTTCTTTGACGAACAGACACCGGACGCTATCGTCGATGCGATCGGGCGATTCGATCCCTCACGATTTGACCGGCACGCCATTCGCGCTCACGCAAAGCGATTTAGCAGAGAGGTGTTCGCTCAGAAGCTCACGGAGTTCGTCAATTCAAAGTTGGAGGACCATAAGAGGCATGCATCAGCGCAGCTACTATCGTCGCGCACCTAAGAGGTTATTTGACGTAATTCTCGCTACTGTTTGCCTGGTTCTTCTCTCTCCGGTTTTCCTGGTGTCTGCCATAGCAATCAAGCTCGATTCACCGGGGCCCATCTTTCATCGGACCAAGCGGCTGGCAAGGGGTGGCAAATCGTACACCCTTCTCAAGTTTCGCACGATGGTTCCGAACGCAGAGCAAGTGCTCGTCCATCTACTCGAAAGCGATCCGGCGGCTCGCAAGGAGTACGAGGACACGTACAAGCTCAAGAACGACCCTCGTATCACGCGCTCAGGACGTCTCTTGCGGCGATGGAGCATTGACGAGCTGCCCCAACTGATCAACGTGCTGCGGGGCGACATGAGTCTGATCGGTCCACGGCAGATCCTCGCCAGCGAATTGCATAAGTACGGGCGATATGGCGGCAAGCTGATCACGGTTCGACCTGGCATGACGGGGCTATGGCAGATCAGTGGACGATCGAGCCTGTCGTATGACGACCGTGTGCGGCTGGATATGACGTACATCGATAATCTGAGCTTGTGGCTCGACATGAAGATCCTCCTGAAAACGCCCGGCGCTGTCCTGCGTGGGGAGGGGGCAATCTGAGGCGCAGCCTGGTTCTCGGACAAAGGCAATCGTGCACGAGAGGCTCCGTCTGCTCGCGACACTCGTATGCTCAGACTGCTGGTCGACCGCAATGGGTGTCAGCGGCTAACCCGACCGAGGCTTGCTTGATGTCATCCTGAGCCGCAGCGAAGGATCTCCCTGGGGCGTGGGGGCGCGGATTCTTCGCGCTGCGGCGCTCAGAATGACACAACAACGCCTGCACGCGGTCGAACGGTTATCATGTTCACTGTGGTCGACTACGAGACAAAACGAAGCGCGTCTCTGCATTGCGTTCCGCGGTGTGAGATAGCGTTGGGAGGAACAGGCAATGCGCATCCTGGTGACCGGCGGTGCCGGGTACATCGGCTCGGTCGTGACCGAGCAACTGATCGAATCGGGACACGAGGTGGTCATTTTCGACAATCTGTCCCTGGGCCACATGGAGGCCGTCCATCCGCGGTCCACGTTCGTTCGGGGTGACCTGGCCGATCGAGCCGCGGTTTTCGAGGTGTTCGATACGTATCCCATCGACGCAGTGATGCACTTCGCCTCCAATACGCTAGTGGCTGACTCCGTGGAGTTCCCCTTCAAGTATGTGGGGGACAACGTGGTGAACGGACTCAACCTGCTGCGAGCTGCTGTCGAGCACGGGGTGCGGCGCTTCGTTCTTTCGTCGACCGCGAACCTCTTCGACAAGCCAGAGCGGATGCCCATCGATGAACAGGAGCGCATCATCCCAGGCAGCCCGTATGGGGAAAGTAAACATATGCTGGAGCGCATCCTGTACTGGCTTGACCGCACGGTGGGCATGCGTTACGCGGCTCTGCGCTACTTCAATGCGGCCGGCGCCAGCGTTCTCCGTGGCGAGCAGCACGAGCCCGAGACCCATCTGATTCCCCTCGTCCTCCAGGTAGCGTTGGGTCAGCGCGAGAAGATCACGATCTTCGGCAGCGATTATCCGACCCCGGATGGCACCTGCGTACGCGACTACATACACGTGATGGATCTAGCCCAGGCGCATATCCTCGCCCTGCAAGCCCTGACGGATGGCAGCCGCGTCTACAATCTGGGCAATGGCCGTGGCTTCAGCGTGCTGGAGGTCGTCGAAATGGCGCGCCAGATCACCGGCCATCCGATCCCGATCGTCATGGGACCGCGTCGACCCGGTGACCCCGCGGTGCTCATCGCCAGTTCCGACCGGATTCGCGCGGAGTTAGGCTGGAATCCGAGGTTTCCTGATCTGCGCGATATCATCCAGACCGCCTGGGATTGGCATGTGGCACACCCGAATGGGTATGGCAAGTAGAGGACGATTGGGGACAAAGCTAGCTCACTACAATCCTCGAAAGGAGCAAACGACGTTGAAAATCCTCGTGACCGGCGGTGCCGGCTTTATTGGATCGCATACGGTGGACCTATTGCTGGCTAACGGCTATCAGGTGCGTATCCTCGATAGCCTCACGCCCCCCGTCCACCAGGACGGCCTTCTTCCGTCCTATGTGCCGCCTGATGCTGAGTTCATGCGCGGCGACATGCGCAACCGGGATGATGTGGATCGTGCCCTGCAAGGGGTCGACGCGGTCATTCATCTGGCGGCTTACCAGGACTACCTCACGGACTTTTCCAAATTCTTCCATGTCAACACGGTCGGCACGGCTCTCATTTTCGAGCTGATCGTCGAGAAGCAGTATCCCGTTCAGAAGGTCGTCTTCGCCAGCTCACAGGCGACCTATGGTGAGGCCAAGTATCTGTGTCCGGAGCACGGGGCCCAATACCCGGAGCTGCGATCTGAGGAGCAGTTGCTGGCGCGGGATTGGGAGCCGTGTTGCCCGGTCTGTGGCGGATCCATAGCTTCGGTCCGCACCGACGAGGCGGTGGTCAAGCCGCACAATCAATATGCCATGAGCAAGTATACCCAGGAGATGATCGCCCTGAACCTGGGCAAACGCTACGGCATCCCTACCGTTGGGTTGCGCTATAGCATCACGCAGGGCCCTCGCCAGAGCTTCAGCAACGCGTACTCCGGCATTTGCCGCATCTTTACTCTGCGTCTGATGAACGATCGTGCGCCTATCGCCTACGAAGACGGGCAGCAACTGCGGGACTATGTCTACGTGGGCGACGTGGCCCGCGCCAACCTGCTGGCGTTGGAGGACCAGCGCGCTAACTACCAGGTCTTCAACGTTGGTGGTCGCGAAGTGGTCAGCGTTCTCGAATACGCATATCTGGTGGCGGATGTCCTGGGCAAGCGCATCGACCCGGTCGTTCCGGGCGAGTTTCGGTTTGGCGATACTCGGCACGTCATGTCAGACATCACCAAGCTGCAATCGCTGGGTTGGGAGCCGACGACGTCACTGCGCGAGATCGTCACGGACTACGCCGCCTGGGCGGAGGCTCAGCCAAACGTGCGGGACTACTATGCCGAGGCCGAGGTTGTTATGAAGCAGCGAGGCACGGTACGCATGGCCCCCGGAGCGAAGCTATCAACGGTCGGGTAGAGCTTTTCGGGCGATCTTCCGCCCCTCGACCATATCGTATCAACTGGAGCGATCATCTGTGAAGGCTCTCGTACTGGCCGCGGGCGAAGGTACGCGCCTGCGGCCCTTGACGGAACGCTGTCCCAAGCCCATGCTGCCGGTAGGTCACAAGCCCCTTCTGGAGCATATCGTCGATTGGCTGAGGCGGTCAAGTGTGCAGGACATCGCCATCAATTTGCACTACCTGCCCGAGACGATTACGCGCTACTTCGGTGACGGTAGCGCGTTCGGCGTGCGCATCACGTACTCCCATGAGGATCCTATCCTGGGTTCGGCCGGGGCCGCCTGGAAGCTGTCGGCTTTCCTGGACCAGCCGTTTCTGGTGGTGTACGGCGATCTGCTCCTGGACGTGGATCTCGCGGCGCTGGTGGACCACCACCGGCGGACCGCGGCGGCCGTCACCATCGGTTTGAAGCGTACCGATGATCCGTCGTCGAATGGGATGGTGGACATGGACGCTGCTGGCCGGGTGCTGGGGTTCGTGGAGAAGCCGAAGTCCGGCACGTACCGCGGAGAGTTGGCCAACGCGGGGATCTACGTCGTCCAGCCAGAGATCGTGGAACGCATCCCGCCGCAGCGCTTCTATGACTTCGGACACGATCTCTTCCCTGCTCTACTATCTGATAAGGTGCCGATCCATGCCACCCTGTTGAACGGCTATCTTCTGGATATCGGCACGCCGGAGGCTTATCGCCAGGCCCAGGACGATCTGTCCAGGGGGCTGGTGAGATCGGGATAAGCGACCCGCCCAAATCAGGCTTCGAGTATCTATCTTGTTGGCTCGCGTTGCGCAATACTGCATGTCAGTGCTGTGTGACTCGTGATTTGACAGACGAAAACGTGCGGATCGGACTGATCCGTCCGATCCGCATCAGCTCATCGGTTACATGGCACTATTGGGAGTAGAGACATGGATAGTGCTTCGACGATGCCGAGCGGCAGCGCACTGGGTAGCCAAATAGGCGTTCTCGTCGCCCTGTGCCTGATGGTCGCCGTGGTCGTGCTGGCGAGGTGGCGACGGGTGGTGGATAGCCGTCAATGGCGGCAAACGCGCCCTTCGGAGCGAGGGGGCAGAGTGGGACATGTGGTGGGCAGCCATCGCGACTGCGTTGGTCCCCTGATGATCCAGAAGATGAGTCGGGAGACCGGCAGATGGCTGTGGCGGCGGGCGACGTATACCGTCTACTACGGACAATCGGACGGCTCTCGGGTCGACGTGGTCTCGGGCGCATTCCGAGACCACAAGGCGGCGGTCAAGGCAGCCAAGAAGCTATTGCAGCAAAGATAAGAGTGATATGCCCATCACGAGGAGGATTGGTATGATTGCGGCGGATCGCTATCTGGAGGAGATGGCGCGGGTGATCGGCGCCCTGGCCGGTGAGGAGATAGAGCGCATCGTGGATGCCGTGCTGACCACGCGGAATCGCGGGCGCAAGATTATCCTGTGCGGCAACGGCGGCAGCGCGGCCACGGCCTCCCACTTCGCGTGCGACCTGGCGAAGGGCACGGCGGTGCCGGGTGAGCGGCGTCTGTGCGTGATCGCTCTGACCGACAATGTTCCGCTGTTGACCGCCTGGGGCAACGACAGCGATTACGCCGACGTTTTCTCCGAGCAGCTCCGCAACCTGGTGCAGGAAGGCGATCTGGTCGTCGCTATTAGCGGGAGTGGAAACTCGCCCAACGTTCTGCGGGCTGTGACTGTAGCCCACGAGGCGGGCGCCATGACCATCGGGTTGTGTGGCTTTGAGGGCGGCAAGCTGGCGCAGTTGGTTCGGATGCCACTTGTCGTGCGGAGCGACTCGATGGAGCGAATCGAGGATGCGCATATGATCATCTGCCACGCCGTGGCCGTTGGTGTGCGAGAGAGACTGCGCTCGGCACTGGAGGCCTCCGTTGCTGTCTGACGCGCCGGGGCGCGCTGTCTTCCTCGATCGGGACGGCGTGATCAACGAGAACCGCGACGACCACGTCAAGAGCTGGACCGAGTTCGTCTTCCTGCCCGGCGCCATTGAGTCCATCGTCGCCCTAAGCCGGGCGCGCTGCAGGATCCTGGTCGTGACTAACCAGGCGGTGATCAACAGGGGGCTCGCCTCGCGCGCGAGCATCGATCAGATCCACGCCCGTCTGTGTGATGCGGTCGCCCGCGCGGGGGGGCATATCGACGAAGTTCTCTACTGTCCGCATCGTCCCGACGAGGGCTGCGGCTGTCGCAAGCCGCAGCCCGGCTTGCTCATAGCGGCCGCCGATCGCTATGGGCTGGATCTCACGCGCAGCTACATGGTGGGCGACAGCTTTGGCGACATTGCGGCTGGCCGGTCCGTGGGCTGTGAGACTATCCTTGTCCGCACAGGCCGCGGCAATCGTCAGTTGGAAAGCTCAGATGCAGCACGCTTCGCTAACTATATCGTGGCGGATGACCTTCAACAGGCCGCTCGGCTTATTCTGGGGGCTAGGGGTTGGGGGGCGTCGCCGAGGACGGTCCCCGTGCCCATCCGGGTCCCCGCGCGCCGCTAAAGCGAGCGCGCTGAGTCACAACGAAGCCCGCTTAACCGGGCTGGGTCCATAGCTAGGTTGCTAGGGTGCCACGTCGATGCCGAGCTTGTGGGGTGCGCTCGGCCGGACGAGGATATCGTTCCACCGAAACCTATCGATGCTTGCTCCAGTGCCAGCCCGCTTCAGCGGGCTTGGTTGACTCAGCGCGGTGGCTTTAGCGCGACGTTCCTCAATTTCGGCATCCAGCCAGAGAAGACCGCTGCGGTTTCGGAAACCGCGGCGGTCTGCGGCGGCGGTCCAACTGCGCCGTCTCCGCAGGGTGGTGCTGACTTACGGAACGTCGCATTTAGCCCCGCGCGGAGCTTGGCCGGGCGACGAGTTGCTCGGTTTGGGACGCCGGTGCCGGCGACTGCTCTTTGCTTGATGGGTATGGGCTTTGGGAAATATGAACTCTATCCGCCAGCACGGCGGATAGTCCCGCCAGGATCCAATGGGTCGGCGCGACGATGCCGTGGTAGGTGGTTCCGTCCGACCAAACGGCGGTGGTCGTGGCCTCGAAGCTGCCTCGGACGACCAGGGCAAGCCATGCCCCCGCCAGTCCCAGGCGGATCCAGGCGCGCACCCCGGACTCCCCCTCCGCTGGCGTGAAGGCCACGCGCAGCCCCCACAGGACGGTCCACAGAAGTCCGATCAGTCCCAGCGGCCCCAGGTCCAGGTAGGTTTGCAGGAACATGTTGTGGGGATTGGCGATGGTGGGGTCGCCGCCGTAGAGCAGTTGATTGGCGATTGGCCAGGCACCCAACCCCACGCCGGTGAAGAGGAAATCCTGCACCATGTAGAAGCTGGTATGCCATAGATCCACTCGTCCGAGACTGCTGGCGTCAGGTAGCGCAAGCCATGGGACGGATTGTAGACCGAGCCACCCAATCGCCAGAAGAGCTACCGGCACGATCAGGAGCCAGATCGCCAGCCAGGGCCGGCGCAATCTGGCTGCCAGGACGCCGAGAGCTCCGGCCCCCAGACTCAATAGGCCGGCACGGGAACCCGTCAGCGCGAGAACCCCGGCCAGGCCTACAGCCAGCAACAGCCAAACGAGTCTGGTGATCCAGCGTCCTCTCATGGTGCCGCCAAGCAAGAAGGGAAAGGCGAAAACGTACAGCCAGGCGAGATCATTGGGGTTGGTTCGCCAGGAACCGACCGACGGAAAGAGGCGACTCACCTGGTGGTACGTCCATTGCCCACCGATCAGGTTCTCGTGCGGGAAAAGGCGTTCGATTCCGCCGAGCCCGCCGATGGTCAGCAGCATGGCGAGGGAAGAGGCATCCTTTGCCCAACTGACACCCCACACCAACATCGCCACCAGGACAGGACCACCGACCAGCCAGAGCATGTAGCTGCACAAGTTGGCGTCGCTGCGGCGCGTGGCGATAAGGTAGAACAGCGCGACCGCCCCCATGTATCCCCACAGCATTTCGGCCGAGGAATCCCAGACGGGAGAGACGAGAGTGCCGACGATAGCTCCGACAATGGTGAGACCGATGGGCCATTCGAGTGGCGTGCGGCGAATGACGTGCCCGAGCACAGGCCAGCGCAGAAGGGCAAAGACGATCGCAACCACGGCCGCGACCGGGCGATAGGGATTGGGCAGGAACAGAGGGGCGATCGCCACGAACGGGAGCACGTATGGCTCGATCCAGACCACCAGCCGTAGCCCGTCCTGCACGCAGGATGGCAGGCTCGATCGTCGCGTCTTCAACACGACTGTGCTCCCCCTGTTCGAAGTCATCCTGGCGTCTGATCGACTGCGCGCCGCCAACGGCCGACGGTCGTTTTCGATGAATCAGGTCGTGCCCCAACATCGCCCAGTCTGACGGGAACGGATGGTTGGCCAATGGGGGAGCAGAGCGGACTATCGATCACGGAATGATCAGACGCTGGCCGGTGAAGACGTAGCTGGTGTCGTCCAGCCCATTGGCGCTTGCGATCGCATTCACTGTGGTGCCATATCGCTCCGCGATGGCGCTGAGGCTTTCCCCGTAGTCCACGACGTGGATGCGCGGTCCCTGCCCAATCGGGGTGACTGGCTGCGGTGGCTGAGTCGACTGAGCTGTCGGCGTTGCGCTACGCGTCGGGGTGGGTGTGACCGACGGCGTCGGCGTTGCTGTTCTCGTTGTCGAAACAGTTGCGGTCACCGGAGTCGCGGTGGTAGAAGTGGGCGACACTGTTAGCTGACCCCGGGATTGAAGTGCTGCGGTTACGCTAACCGTCGCCGTCGGCGACGAAGCGGTCGCCGTCGAAGTGGCGGTCTGCGGCAAAAACTGCCCTATCCTTGGCGTGGCCTCGGCAGCCATAGACATGGGCAGAACGACGGTGGGGGTGGCTGGTGCCTCACTGATCTGATCGCCGTCGGTGGCGTCTTCCGCGTAGTTGGGGGCCGGCTCGCTGAGGTCTGACGGATTGCCCGGGACAACGGCTTGGACGAGCAGCACAAGGACCGCCACGCCCAGCACAGCCGCGGCGATCACGTGCAACGGTCTTATCTGCGCTGACCACTGTGTCCTCTGCGGGGCTGACTCTGTATTGGGGCGCTGATAGACCGGGCAGGTCGCGTAGCTCTCTTGCAGGCAGAAAGCCTCTTGATGATCCCAGGCAATTCGTTTTGGGCTGTCGCCTCTGTAGCAGGAGTGATGCTGGTGCGGAAACAGGCAATACATGCCGCGATCGTCATCGAGGCCCAGACATGGGCACCGGTTCAAATCTTGACCTCCGGCTGATTGTCGCGTAGTAATCGGCTAACTGGCGCTACGCTATTCCCTCGCATGGCATATTACACGATGCTACGGGCCGAATCAATGTCCGGAAGTCCCCTAGCTTTTGGTATGCAGTGACCCAAGTGTCGGTGGTCCGGCGGGCGCCTGAGCGTGAATATTGCCTCGGGCGTACGAAGCGAAGATGCCCCCCAGACAGAGGATGACGAAGACGATGAAGGCGGTCCGGAAGCCGCTCTGGAAAGCCGGGTAGTACTGTGGCGTGATCTGGACCTTGCCCACGTATACGGCGATGATCAGTGCCGCGATGCCCATGCTCAACATCTGGCCTGATAGACGCATCGCTGACGTTGTGGCCGCAGCCATGCCGAAGCGCGTTCTATTGACCGAGCCCATGAGGGCGTTGGCGTTGGGCGATGCGAACAGCGAAAACCCGAGACCGCATACGATCAAGGTGAGGACGATGTTGGCGAGACTCGACGCACTGTCGAGAAAGACGATCAGGACCAGACCGATCGTGGTCACGGCCATGCCAGTTGATGCTAGGATGCGCGGCTCGATCCGATCGGAGAGCCGACCCGTCAGAGGCGAGAAGACCGTCATGATGACCGGCTGAGACAGCAAGATGATGCCGGCCGCATTCGGGTCGAGCCCTTTGATGTACTGCAGGTACAAGCTCAGCAGGAAGGTGACGGCGTACGTGGCGGAGTAGTTGATCAGCGACGACAGGCTGGACAGAGCGAAGGTTGTATTGTGGCGAAACAGGCCCATGTCGAGTACTGGGCTGGACACGTGGCTTTCCCATAGCACGAAGGCCGCCAGGCAGGCCACTCCGGCCAGAATGAGCCAGAGACCCGTCTTGTCCGGCAGGAGCGAGAAACCGTTCATCACGGCAAGCAGAGTGAGTCCGTACAACACCGAGCCAACCACGTCCAGCTTCTCGCCACGCGCGTCGGCCCATTCGGCCCGGATGTAGGAGTAGGTCAGCACAACCGTGAGCAGCCCAAGGGCGGTCGTGAAGAAGAAGATGCTGCGCCAGCCCAGGAAGTGGGTAATGGATCCGCCGATGAACGGTCCGAGGGACAGACCCGCGTAGACCGCTGCCGCCGTGATGCCCAGGGCTCGTCCGCGCTCGTTTGGCGGATAGACGGAGGTCACCAGGGCCATGGATGTACCGAACATCATAGCGTCGGTGAGTCCCTGGAGCGCACGAAGAACGATCAACATGGTTTCTGAGATGGCCAGACCACACAGCAGCGAGACGATGGTATAGCCGGTCAGACCGTACAGGAAGAGCCGCTGGCGGCCGTAAATGTCGCCTATTCTGCCGAACGGTATCATCAACATGGCCGCGGCCAGTAGATAGGCCGTGGCGATCCAGGTCAAGGTCGTCGCGTCGACGGCAAAATCCCTGGCAATGCTCGGGATGGCGACGTTGATGGAAGACGACATGAACGGCGTGAGGAAAGAGGCCATCGCGGCCACGAAAAGGACGATCCTTTTGTCTAGCTTGGCGCCAAGGCCGGCAGCTTGATCAGAACGATTCACCCAACGACCTCCAGGGTAGCGCGCGATTCTGCGCATGGAGACAAGAAGACTATCTGGCAGATTGTGCGCGGGGAATGCCCGTGGCAGGGATACCTTGTGGTGTCTCCTGCATTGTAATCACTTGATACGCTGGATGCAACTGGAGCCGCGAGCCAGCCGAAGCGCCGGCGACGGGACCACATGGCGTCCTACGACCTGGCTACCCTGGCGGATGGGGGTGTGTCGGCAGCAAACAGGGACAGATTGTCGGGGGAGATGAACTTTGCGTCTTGGACAAGGCGTGAGACCGCCTCGGTCCTCCCGCGGAAGGACCGAGGCGGTTCATGATTGATCGCAGTCGTGCTACTGCCGCGTAACTGATGAACTGATGCGTATCCGACGAATCCGACCGATCAGTCGGATCGGTCCGATCGGACCGATCCGACTGATCTGCACGTCTTTGCCTCTCAGATCACGAGTGACGGAGCACTACTGCGGGTTCTTGACGAAGTCCGATCCTCTGTCGAGAGCACGCTGGTTGAACGGGAGCAGCTTCTGGCGGTGGGGCGGCAGAAGCTCGGACAGCGCGCTCACCACGGAGGCGGTCCCGACCAGCTTGGTCTTCTCGGCGAAGGCGCCCAACGCGATCATGCTGGCCACCTGCACGCTACCCAACTCCTCGGCTAGCGCGTTGGCCGGCACACCCAGGCTCTCCACGTCCGAGCGCGCCGGTCCGTTCCCCACCAGCGAGCTGTTGTAGATGATCAGCCCGCCACGGTTGACGGCCGGCTCGTACACCCGCACGGCGTCCTCGTTCATGGCGATCAGCACGTCGAAGCGCTGGGTGATAGGCGAGAGGATCTCCCCCTCCCCCACCCGCACCATGCACTGGATGGCTCCCCCGCGGATCTCGTCCTTGTAGTCGGCGTACATGGTGGCGCTATGGTTCTCCGCGGTGGCCGCAGCCCCCAGCAAGTGAGACATTAACTTGATGCCCTGACCGCCAAAGCCGGCCAGCAATATGTCCATCTGCATCGGAATCCTCCCAAGAATTATTTTTGAACGGCGAGAGTCTTGCATAACTCACATGGCCCCGTGCGTTATATGACACCTGGCCATGACTGGTGACTGACGGTCGGCCCTGGGAGCGCGGGCGAGACGCCCGCGCTCCCAGGCGGCGCTATCTCACAATCGGACGACGCCCCAGTTATGCAAGGCTCTCACGGCCTTTACCGTATCCCCCGTGGTCGAAAACTAGCGGTCCGGGAGGTCCGGCGTCTTCAGATCGCCCAGCGGATAGATTGGCAGCATGTTCTCTTCTAGCCAGCGGATCGATTCCAGAGCCGACATCTTCCAGTTGCTGGGGCAGTTGGTGATGATCTCGACCAGGGAGAAGCCCAGCCCGGCCTCCTGTACCTCGAAGGCCTTGCGGATGAGCTTCTTGGTCTTGTTGACGTTGGCCACCGTGTGTACCGAGGTGCGGGTGACGTAGGCCGCCCCCGGGATCTGGGCGATCATGTTGGAGATCCGCAGAGGCTGCCCGTTGAAGGCCACGTCCCGTCCATAGGGCGAGGTGCTGGTGACCTGCCCCACCAGAGTGGTGGGCGCCATCTGCCCTCCCGTCTGACCATAGATGGCGTTATTCATGAAGATGGTGGTGAAGCGCTCGCCGCGCATGGCGGCGTGGATGATCTCCGCCGTGCCGATGGCCGCCAGATCACCATCCCCCTGCAGGGTGAAGACGAACAGATCGGGGCGGGCGCGCTTGATGCCGGTGGCCACCGCGGGAGCCCGTCCGTGCAGAGCGCCGTGCACGTCGAAGTTGAAGTTGACTATGGCGTTAGTATGGCAGCCCACTCCCAGAGAAAGAACCGTGCGCTCCGTGAGCTTCATCTCATGGACGACCTCGGCGATCAGGCGCTGGACGATGCCGTAGCCACAGCCGGCACACCATTGGGTGGGCACATCCCGGAGAGTCTCTACTCGCTCGAATATCTTCTGCATGCCTCTTCCCTCTCGATTAGACTGTATGATCTACGCCGTGGCGCGAGTGTTCGCGGCACGGCGGATCTGGTCCAGGATCTCCCCAGGGGTGGGCAGCATCCCGCCGGTGCGACCGAAGAAGTGGACCGGGACCCGCCCCTGCACGGTGGCCCGCACATCCTCCACCATTTGCCCCGAGCTGAGCTCCACCACTAACATCGGCACGCCCTTCTCCGCAGCCTGCGCCACCGTCTCGGTGGGATACGGCCAGAGCGTGATCGGGCGAATCAGTCCCACCCGTATGCCGTCTTTCCTGGCTTCGGCCATGGCCTGTTTGACCAAGCGGGCCACACTGCCGAAAGCCACCATGATCAGATCGGCATCCTCCAGCCCCTGCGTTTCCACGCGCACTTCCTGAGCGGCGATCCGGGCGAACTTCTCCTGCAGGTTCAGGACCATCTTCTCGAAGGTTTCCTCCGCCCCGATGCGATGCTGCTCGGGAACGTCGGCCATGATCAGCTTGATGGCCGGCCGCCCTTTGGCGCCCGTAATGAGCCAGTCCTTGGCGGGCAGCGGTCCGGTGGGAGGATCGCGGAACTCCACCGTCTCCATGAGATGGGCGATCAGGCTATCGCCCAGGATAGTGACCGGAGTGCGGTGCAGATCGGCCAGATGGAAGGCTAGCATGGTGAGATCGGCCATCTCCTGCACGGTGGAGGGGGCCAGCACGATCTGGCGGTACTCGCCGTGCCCGCCACCCTTGGTGGCCTGGAAGTAGTCGCCTTGCGAGGGACCCAGGTGCCCGGAGCCGGGTCCGCCGCGGCTGTTGTTCACGATGACGGCCGGTAGCTCCAGAGCCGCCAGATTGGAGAGACCCTCGCACATCAGGCTGATGCCGAGGCCGGTGGAAGCGGTCATGGCGCGGGTTCCGACACTCGAAGCGCCGGCGACCATGTTGATGGCGGCGAGCTCGCTTTCGGACTGCAGGCAGATGCCGCCGACCTCGGGCATACGCTTGGAGAGGTACTCGATGATCTCGGTCGAGGGCGTGATCGGGTAGCCTCCGTAGAAGCGGCATCCTGCTCTAACCGCTGCCTCGGCAAGCGCCTCGTTGCCCATCATGAAGTGCTTCTTGCCCATGTGTTCCTCCTCGAAAATGCCACATCTCGCGACTGCCAGCAAAGCCGCCGCTCAGACAGCCTATTTGTAGACCTCGATGACCAGGTCCGCGCACATCAAGGCGCAGGCCTTGCAGGCGGTACAGATGCCCTCCGCTTTGAGGGCTGGGTAGTGATAGCCCCATTCGTTGGTCTGCTCGGAGACCTGGAGCGCGTCTACTGGGCAGACCGTGACGCAAATCTCGCAGCCTTTGCAGCGTGC
>SCTZ01000017.1 GCA_004297765.1 Chloroflexota bacterium
CGGTACTTTGTTAACCGTGGAATAGATATTGCTATCCGGGAGGCTGGTGGAGGTGTCACGATGACGCAACGAGCCCCCTGTCCACCGGCCCCCGGTCCCCTGGAAGAGTACGCCGTGCGGTTTGACGATCTCTTCACCACGCTGGCCCAGCGCCGCGGGTTTCGGGAGTACCTGCAGGGACTCCTCTTGCCCCGCGACCGCCACAAGAGTCTCACCGCCCTGGCAGGCGCCGAGCCTGTCGTGCAGGCCCAGGCCGCTCCGGTCCAACGCCTGCAGTTCTTCCTGTCCGAATCGACCTGGGATCCCGACGCCGTCAATATGCGCCGGCTGGAACTGCTGCTCACCGATCCGGCCACCCAGCCCCATGAGCAAGGCGTCCTGATCATCGATGATACGGGCATTCGGAAGGACGGCACCAAGACGGCGCACGTCGCGCGTCAGTACCTCGGGTCGCTCGGCAAGGTCGACAACGGTGTGGTGGCCGTCAGTAGCGTCTGGGCCGATGAGCGGGTCTACTATCCCCTCCACGTCCAGCCGTATGAGCCAGCCTCCCGTTTGCCGAAAGGCAAACAGGACCCCGCCTTTCGGACCAAGCCCCAGATCGCGGTCGCGTTGATCGACGCGGCCTTGGACTTGGGCATTCCGTTCCGGGCGATCGTCGCCGATTGCATCTACGGCGAGCATCAGGAATTCATCGGGGCCCTGGCGACCGAGGGACTGCCCTACGTCGTCGGGCTCAAGCCCTCGCACGGCATCTGGGCCGCGGCCGAGGCGGCCCATACGCCCAAGGAAGCCGCAGAAGATCTGACGTGGGACGGACCGGAGCAGCCGGGAGACTGGACGCCGATTGTGCGGCACTTCCGTGATGGGCACACGGAGGTCTGGTGGGCCGCCGATCTGCGCTTCGGTCCGTATGGTCCCGACAAGGCGCTGCGGGTCGTTGTGGCGACGACCGATCCGGCCACACTGCCCGATCTCACGACCTGGTATCTGGCGACGCGGCTGCCTCGACCGGGTTCGCCGCAGGCGACCGATGCTGTGCTCCCGCCCGCGGATCTGACCGAGGTGGTGCGGCTGTATGGTCTGCGCAACTGGGTGGAGCAGAGCTACAAGCAGCCAAAACAGGAGTTGGGCTTCGGCGACTTTCAGGTGCGCGAGGACCAGGCCATCCGGCGGCACTGGCAGATGGTGTACTGCGCCTTCTCTTTTTGCTGGCAGAACTGGTTCTGGCAGGAGCACGCCGGTGCTGAGCAGACGCCGGAAGAGCAGTCCTCTGGTGTCCCGGCTGAACAGTCTGACGCAAGCCCGGCGGTAACGGACGGGGGGGAAAAAGGCGCCGGTCGCTGCACCAGACGGGGACAGAATAGCAGAGCATCCGATCGTCTCTTGGCCAGCGACGCTCCGGTGCGTGCGGGCCTGGCTCGATCCCTGGATCTTTGTCTGGCGCTGCTGGCGAGCGTGGTCCGATGCGCCCCCACCACCCCAGCTCCAGGCTCTGCTCGATTCCGTCCAGATGGGTAGACCGCTCAATCTATATCTCCGGTGTTAACAAAGTACCG
>SCTZ01000204.1 GCA_004297765.1 Chloroflexota bacterium
GAGGTCTCTCTCCTGCAAAGCCATTCTGGTCTGCCATTTGACCGGCTTGCTGGTATCCACAAAGAAAACCAACAAATCCCCCACCCTTTTTACTTTGACGATCTCTCCCTCGAGCTCCATGGGAAAGGACTATATCCCCAACTGCTCCCCAACCAACACGACGTTTATCCGCCCTTTGAAGCGGGGCATCGATCCATCGATGATTACGGTGGCCCGGCATATCCGATACTCGTGAAGGCAGTCAATACACTTGCCCGTCCTTTGGCAGGGCAGGCCGGCTAAATCCTCTAGGTGGTGCTTGATGTAGTGCCGCTGGGCATTGATCGGGGCAGCTATCTGGCGAACCCGTTCCAAGGCCTCGTCCAAGTCTCTCGCAATCTTATTGGCACCAACCACTACGACCACTTTCTTAGGTCCAAAGATCAGCGGCGCCACTCTACACCCGTGGCCGTCAATGTTGACCAGCTTGCCATCAAGGGTGATCGCGTTCGTACCCGTTACAAAGACGTCAGCGGTGAAAGCCTGTCTATACAGTGCATCCCTCTCTTCAGCATCCACAGCATAGCTGCCGTCCTCTTTCTTGGCCTGGCCGTCTATGAACTCGATCTGGGTCCGTTTCCTGAGCTCATCGATAACGCCGATCTGCTCCAGGGAGACCGAATCGCCGCGGCAGACCGCCACGCCATCAGGAATCATGCTCATGACGGTAGATAGTGCCTCTTTCCTATCCGAGACGTATCGACCGTTCATGTTCTTCTTCAGCAGGTGTCTAATCACGACCCTAGCGCGTTCCTCATAAAACCACTTCGTCTCCCGGCTCAGGTCACTTTCGTCTACCATGGCCAAATTGCCCCTCTCTTTAGACTTGCACGCGCTCTGAGCAAGTTAGCTTGGCCGAACCTATCCCATCTTCGAACTTTACCGCAGCGCGAAGAGGAGCAGATAACCCTGCCATGTAGTCGATCAATTCCCTAGCCACCTTGGACTCCGCCAGCGGACTCCGCCAGCACGGAGAAGCCACGCCGTGAGTTAGGTCTAGGAACATGCGTAAGAGGGTACAGTTCTACCTCGGTCGGCCTCTTATCACTTTCGAAAGAACAAATGAGAAGTACACCGCCCTGGACTCACCCAGTTCAGTAGCCACCAGGGCGGGTGCTGGTGAGTCACTCGATGTGACTCACCCGTTTCTCAGGCTGGAAACCCCGTCAGTTGGCTGGATACGCTCGCCCCTGCACCATTATGTCGCGGAAGTTCGGATCTTGTTGGTTCTTGCCCATGTCCCACTGTGTTATCTTCTTCGGATTGACCCCATACAGCTCATCCGTCTCGAATAGTGGCACGATAAGGCTATTATCATGTACATATTTGGCTGTGTCGTATTGAAGCTGGCTTATCTTCTCCAGTTCTGCTTCTGATCCCAACTTGTTGAGTATCAGCGTGTCGAGTTCCGGTGTCTTGGCCAGGGAGTAGTTGCTCTTACTTGTAAGGGTAGCCTGCCACGCACTAACAAAGAAGGGAGTATTAGAGCTGCCCAGTAAGCCGGCACTATTGGAAGCAGTCTTATCCACCAACTTCTGCCGGAAAACCGCGTAATCTGCTGCCGGCACAATTTGCACGTTTATGAGATCTCCAAACGTCTTCTGCCACATCCCACCAATATTCTCGACGACCAGCCGCGCTTCGGTTTCGCCCATGCGCGCGTAGGGGTATTGGTAGAGCGCAATCTGCACCTTACTCCACCCCCTGTCCTTCATCGCCTGCTCAAGCAGTGATTTCGCCTTGGCCGGGTCATAGTCATAGAGAGGCAACGGCTTGTAGCCATATGCATAACTGCCGTACCAACCGCCAAGTACCGCGCCCCTCTTGAGGAAAATGTTGTCTACCATCGCCTGCCGGTCCACAGCCAGATTCAGAGCCTGCCTGACCCTTACATCACTGAAATAAGTGCCCTCCTCCCAGGTCTGAGCCAACGACAAGAGGAACACGGCACCGCCTTTCTTGGATGCAACTTTAGAACTGGCGCCTTCGATCGATGTGATGTTGGCTGTGCTAACTGAGTTAATGACATCAGTCTCCCCTGTCTTGAGCATGGCGATGCGGGTAGACTCCTCGGGAGCCAACGTGAAGGTCACCGTCTTGTACTTGGGCTGATGAAGCCAGTGTTGGTAGTCTATGGCTTCGAGGGATATTCTCGTGCCCTTCTGCTGCTCCTTGAATCTATAGGGGCCGGTACCGATGGGGTGCTGATTGAAGTAGTCCGTTCCATTCTTCTCGATGTAGGTCTTGGGCAGCACAATTCCCTCCTGCTGACCCTGAAGAGACAGGTCAGTCAGGAGAAAAGCATAGGGCTTCTTGGTATAAACGACCACTTGAAATTGCGAAGGCGCCTCGATTCGGTCGATCGCTGCTCTGACGGGGGCGTTACCACCGCTGACGCTATCCTTACGCGTAAAATACTCAAGGCTGAACTTCACATCCTGGGCGGTAACCTCAGTCCCGTCGTGGAACTTCACCCCCTGGCGCAGAGTGAACCTGTAAACGGAGTTGGTGGCGGTATGCTCGACCTTCCAGTCCTTAGCTATGCCATAGTCCTTGGAAAACTTACCGTCAACGTCGACCCCGACTAGGTAGTCATACATTGGATCTATCATCGGCTTCATCAGCCCGGAATCGAGAGTTGGATCCTGCATCTCCTTCGAAAGGGTATTCATGGCGATCTTCAGCTCACCTGTCGGTTGTTGGGCACCGGCTGCGGGTGCTGACGTAGAAGTCGCGGGGTTGGCGGGGTTAGGTGAAGTCGGCGTACTGGTACAAGCTCCTCCGAGCGACCCGACGAGAAGAATCGTCACTATGATGGGCACCAAGAATAGACCTTTCCTTCTGCCTGGCATCCTAGCTCCTCCCCGAACGATATATTGCTACAGTATACGCCCCCCGCTCACCGCGCTGTCAATCGTTCCTCACTACGATACTGACGGCAAACCATTGGGGGCATTTGTATGGGGTGTACAAACGCCGGGCCGAGTGTGAGTCGGAAACTAAAGAAGACAACGTTCTTCGCTCCGACTGCACGCATATCTTTCATTCTGTAGCTTCAAATGCTTTTAGCAGTAGACGAAGGCCGTGGGCAACTTCCGACAGCTCTTGTTCGCTTAGCTGATCCAGAATCTTGCGCGACTCCTGTGTGTTTCCCCCTCTGAGGTCATCAACGAGTGCGTTGCCTTTTCCAGTCACTGTGAGCCATTGAACGCGACGGTCATCTGAATCAGGCGTCCGTGTTAACAAGCTCTGCTCGACCAGTCGGTCGACAATGCCGGTGACATTGGCCGGGGTAACCTTGATTCCAGACGCTAAACCGCTGATGTTGACCCTCCCCTGCTGGGAAACGTAAAACAGGCTTTTCAATTGGGGGAGAGTCAGGGCGAGGTTTGCCCAGGAGTCAAAGGAGCGGTTCACCATTTCCCAGTTCGTCCGACGGCGGAGTTCAATTACTTGTTGAACGAGCTCTTCTCGCATTGAAACTAGCCCCCTGTTGATCCTTATCGCTCGTCATACTATCATTGGTCCCTTGACTATCCTCTTCGTATCGAAAGTATAGGTGGCAGTAACTACTTTGTCAAGAGGTTATTAGCAGGAAGGTGGCCGCCTGTTCGGGCCTGACCGTGTGAGTGGCTGACCGGACCAGGGTCTCGTGCAGGGGACGCAGGTCGTCGGATCGGCGGATAATGATATCGGTGGCGTGCTCGACCTGCATCAGGATCCAGAGGTAGGCGACCCCAAAGTGCCGCAGGACCGGACAGTATTGGACGGTTCGGGCATCCAAGGCGCGGTGCAGTATCTCGACAGGGAACGGCTCCGCCATGGTCCGGGCGCGCTCCAGGTCGGCGACATCCGCAAAGGCATTGTCCAGTTGGCGTGCCAGCCAGTTGTGGCCGTTGCAGTAGACCTGCAGGCGGAAGCGAACCCAGGTCGGCACCCACAGGTAGCATAGACCGAACGCGTCATCGACGAAGTAGAAGTAGTACTGCGGACACTTCCCATCCTTGTACCGGAAGAGAGTCCTCCCGGTGGCTTCGTTATGCCAGGGCGTGAACGCGGCGCAGGGTTCCATGGGCGAAAAGTTGTGGACCAGACCAGGCTGCTACCCGTGCGTGGCCAGGATGGCGCGGATGCGGTCCTCCTTGCGAAAGGCGTGTGCGGAGCGGACAAGCTCGATCTCCAAGCCGCGGTCCTAGGCGAGCCGTTCAGTCCTTCCGTGGAAGGACCGGATCTCGTCGCGGAGCGGTTCGGCGAGGCGGGGATAGTCGAACAGGCGGATATTCTGGGCGCGCAAGTGGGCGGCCATCCCATCGGCATAGCATCCACCGGGCAGCGTGCCCATGATGACGACGCGGTCGTAGCAGGAGAGCACCCCACGGGCCTGCTTGGCATAGCGCTCGGTTAGGAAAACTACGGTCTGGTCGCTCCCTTCCTGAATGGACTGTGGTGCCCATGATACTCTGTTCGCGAAACCAATACACTACCTTTTCGGTTCCGGCTTTGCCGGGTTAGGCTTAAAGGGAGGAGAATTCGCCCATGGTCATGGTCAAAGAACTGGCCGAACTAAGCTGATGTAAGATCGATCTGATGGATTTCAAAGTCGGTTGGAATAGACAGACAGAGGTGTCATAGTGAAAGCGATTCTACCAGGGCCTGCCCCTTTGCTCTTGACTCACGGGCAGATGGCATGCGCATTAGAATTGCCAAGGCGACGATGGTGAGAGCGGCTGACAGAGCCAGCGCCCAGAAATAGCTGTCCGAGACATCGAATACTAATCCACCGATCCAAGGGCCTAGTGCGTTGCCCGAGCTTGCCCCTATCATGAGTGCACCTGTCAGCGTCGATAGATATTTCCAACCGAAATGGTCTGCCACAACAACTGGCACCAGTGCTGTCATCCCACCGAACCCTACGCCAAACAGCACAACCGCTATCCAAATCAATAGGGGTATCTTCAGCATCAAGAGTATCAGCGATACGAGAACAGAGATACAACACATAGCTGTATCAACCCTGGTTCCCATCCTGTCAGAAATAGCCCCCACTCCCAGACGACCGATAATACTGGCGATGCCCATCGCGGTCATCATCGTACCCGCTATCAGAGGGCTAAGGCCTATATCGGTAACGTAGTTTACTAGGTGAGTAAGTAGCAGATGGGCAGCAGTGTAATACAGAAGAAATGCCAGGACTATTGCCAGGAATACCCTGTTGTTAAGAAGTCTAGGTAGTTTACGCCACACTGCAAAGGGGCTCCTGTGCTGATTCGGTCTCCCGCTACGTTGTGCCTGCGTTGAAGAGGGGGCCTTCATGACGATACACGCCGGGACTCCCATGGCAATGGTAAACACCCCCAGCACGATCATCGCATCTCGCCAGCCTATGGACTCAATCAATGTTGTGGCTATGGGGGGGGATAAGACCGACGTCAGTCCAACGCCGGCTGAAGCTATACCCAGGGCACGACCGGGTCGTTCAGTATGCCACTTGGCCACCGTTGACACCACACAAACATAAGGCGCCGACAGGGCCATTCCCATTAGCAGGCCCTGTACGAGGTATAACTGCCACATACTGGTGACTTTGCTGTACATTAAGAAGCCGATGCCCATGAACAAGCAGCTAGGCAGCAAAACCCTGCGCGGCCCAAATCGGTCCGCCAAGTATCCCGTGGGTAACGCAAAGACCGCCACTAGTAGCGAGCGTATGGCTAAAGCGCCAGCAACCGAACCCCTGCTCCACGCAAGTTCCTCCGCGATGGGTTTAAAGAAGACACCAAAGGTAACGCCGTTCACATTAACGATGAAAAGGAGCAGAGCTCCCAACAGGGCAATTACCCAGGGAAAGGATCTGGGCGAAAAGGACGGTTCTGGGTACTTCTGCACGTTGTCGGGGAGGCCTTTCACGCTACCGGTCCGTCTCTGCCTTCACGCTTGACTCTTTGTCTTCCGTCCTCATCTGACATGGGCTCGGGTGCGCATGCTAACGTGAAGTCTCAACTTCAACTAAACTAGCCAATTCTTCGGTCAAACGTCCACGAGAAATCAACTCTGAGACAAGGGTCAGCACCGGCATCTCTATGTTCAGGTCTTTGGCAAGTTCCAGAGCAAGCTTTTGGTCTTTTTGAAGACGACTGGGGCCACGCATCGTGTAGTGAGCAAGCTGACTCTTAATGAAACCCCAATCTTCGACGATGAAACTTCTACCTGTGCTTACTTTGAGTGCTTCGACGAGGCGGTCAAGATCTACTCCAGCTTTGACACCTAACCTCAGACCTTCAAGGGTCCCCAGCTGGTTGATCTGGAATAGCATGTTGTTGACCAGTTTGATCACTTGTCCACTGCCGATGCCCCCTGCATAGAAGATGTTCTTCCCCATTCCCTCAAACACGGGAATACACTTCTCAAAAATCTTTTCGTCGCCGCCTACCATGATGCTCAGCGTGCCCTTTTCTGCCCTCGCGGCAAATCCACTTACTGCTGCATCAAGAACTGCTACGCCCTTTTTGCTCGCCCTTTGGGCAAGCTCTCGAACGTATTGGGGAGTAAGAGTGCTCATAGCAATAAGGACTGTTCCCGCCCTTAAGCCATCCCACAAACCCTCTTCACCAAAAACGACCCCCTCAGTTTGAGCAGCATCTACGACCATCGTGATAATGAAGTCGCTTGCCTGAGCTAACTCCTTTGGTGATGCCCCTACTTTAGCCCCCAGCATTCTTAACTCCTCCACAGGCTGGGGTATAATGTCAAATACGGTGAGGTCGAAACCCTTCTTGACCAGTTGGATTGCCATCGGCTTACCAATATTCCCTAGTCCCACAAACCCGATCTTCTGGCCCTCTACTGTATTCATGTTCCTCCCTCATCCATTGGATCCGTCTAGTTTTGCCGCATGCCCGATTGCGTTCAATAGAACTATATATAACCTGGTAGTATGCTTTGCCTACCCTGCACTTAAGTCTAGCATCCGGTTGAACGAGGTCAATACTGATCATTCATACTAAACCTCGCTTATCTCACCCGCACACCTTGTACAGTGGTTACAATTTGGCAACGAGAACCTGCATACTCCATCCGCCGGGACACGCCGGTCTTTCGCTCACACACCGCCCGACATTGTGGACTCCATACAAATACCGCCAATGCGTGATCGTAGATATTGTCGTGACTGCCGATTGACTGCGCGGAAGGGGTCCAATTATATTCAAGCAAATCTTCGTTCGGGGAGGAGCTAGAATGTCAGGCAGAAGGAAAGGACTATTCTTGGCGCCCATCCTTGTGGCTATACTTCTCGTTGGGTCGCTCGGAGGTGGTTGTACCTCAAACACACCTGCTCCCTCTGGCAAACCCACAACTTCTACGTCAGCACCCGCAACCGGTGCCCAACAACCGACGGGTGAGCTGAAGATCGCCATGAATACCCTTCAGAAGCAGATGATGGATCCAACTCTCGACAGCGGGTCCAGCAAACAGCAATTAGTTCCAATGTTCGATTATTTGGTAGGGATCGACGCCGCTGGTAATCTTTCCAAAGACTATGGCATAGCTAAGGACTGGAAGGTCGAGCATACTGCCACCAACTCCGTTTACACGTTCACCATTCGCCAGGGGGTCAAGTTCCATGACGGGACCGAGGTTACTGCCAACGACGTGAAATTCAGCATTGAATATTTCAAGCGTCCTGAGAGCATTTCCAGCTATGCTGCGGCGCTCAGAGTCTTGATTGATCGAATCGAGGTGTTTTCGCAGTATCAAGTGGTCGTCTACACCAAGAAGCCCCATGCTTTCCTCCTAACTGACCTGTCTGAGCTCTCTTCTCCGGATGGGTATGTGCTGCCCAAGGACTACATCGAGAAGAATGGGACGGACTACTTCAACAAACACCCGATCGGCACCGGCCCCTACAAATTCAAGGAGAACCTGCTGGGCACGAGAATAACGTACGAAGCCGTAGACTACCAACACTGGCTTCAACGGCCCAAGTACAAGACGGTGACCCTAATGTTGGTGCCCGAGGAGTCTACCCGCATCGCCATGCTCAAGGCAGGGGAGGCTGATGTCCTTGACTCCGTCAGTAGGAGCAACGTCGCGTCTTTGCAAGCCGCCGGGAAAGGAGTCTTCTCGTGGCAAGGCAATAAGAGTTTACATTTATGGCTGACTCAGACCTGGGAGAAGGGTACTTATCTGAATGATATCAGGGTCAGGGAGGCTTTAAATCTGTCCGTGGACCGGCAGCCAATCCTGAATAACATTTTGAAAGGGGCGGGCAGAATAAGTGGAGCTGGTCCCTACGGCAGTTGGGCATATGGCTACCAGCCGGTGCCTCTCTACGACTATGACACGGCCAAGGCGAAGGCCCTGCTTGAGCAGGCGATAAAGGACAATGGCTGGAACAGAGTGGAACTTACCGTCTACTCCTACCCGTGGTTTGGCGTACCTGAGGCGGAAATGATCGTCGAGGCTATTGCCGGGATGTGGACGCAGGCGTTTGGGAATCTTATAAAGTTGGATATTGTGCCTATAGACTGGGTGGCTTACCGACAGAAGTTGATGGATAAGAAAGCTTCCAATAGTGTCTCCTTTATGGGTTCCCCTAATATATCTTTCTGGATTCAGCAGTGGCAGAATGTCTGGCATAGCAAAGGGACATATTACCTGGCCACAACGCCGCAACTCGATGCACTGATCGACAAGGCGGCAGCAGAACCAGATATGGCGAAAGTAGGGCAGGAGCAATTTGATGTAGCGAAATACATGCGAGATAATCACTTTCTGGTGCCAATTGCTGAGGCAAATGTCGTGTTTGCCGCCAACCCGCAAAAGGTAACACAGTGGGATTTGGGTAAGTTCCAATATAACCCGAACTACCGCGACATTATGGTGCAGGGGCGGGCGTATCCAGCAAAATGACGAGGTTTCCAGCCTTGGAAAAGGGGGGAGTCACACTAGTTGTGACTCCCCCGATAGAACCTAAGGGAAGACAAGACTTGCGAGGAGTTGTGCCTGCCAGCCAGAGTCGGCATACGAAATGAGCCCATAACCACGGGCCAAGTCGGAGAGTAGTCGGCAGACGAGGTGTGCCGCCACAGTTTCATTGTGAGGTAATATGAAAGATCCATTCGGGTATCAGGGCAAAACAGTAGTAGTGACCGGGGCAGCAGGTTCAGGCATGGGCGGAACCACGGTGGCGAAGCTACTTGAGTTTGGAGCGGATGTGTATGCTCTGGACATGAAAGAAGTAACTCTGCCGGTGAAGAAGTACATTAGGATTGACCTGGGGAAGAAAGGCGACATCGAGGATGCCGCAAGGCAACTGCCTGCCCGGATTGATTGCCTCTTTAACTGTGCAGGCCTTCCGGGAGTACCGTTTTCACCGTTTGACGTCGCTGTTGTGAACTTCCTTGCTGCTCGACATCTCACGGAGTTACTATTGCCGCGGATGGAGTCTGGAGGCGCCATCGCAATCATCGCCTCGCACGCAGGCATTCTCTGGCAGAGAAGACTCGATCTCATCAAGGGGTTGCTCCAGATTGCCGACTGGGAGAAAGCGTGTGACTGGTTGAAGGCGCACGCGGACGTAAATGACGGATACAGATTCTCCAAGAAGTGCCTGGTTGTATATGCCAAGTGGCGGGCACCCGAGCTCGCCAAGAAAAATATAAGGATCAACTGCCTCTGTCCTGGAGTAACCACCACACCCATGTACGGAGAGTATTGGGAGAAGAGGCTGACCGAGAATGAAGAGCATTGGCGGGACCAGCAGGGGCCGAGCGGCCGTAACGCTACGCCCGAAGAGATGGCCTGGCCGCTGCTTTTCTTGAATAGCGACCTGGCCAGCTATATTAGCGGAGTAGACCTTTATGTCGATTACGGGCGTGATGGCGAGAGAGAGGTTGGTCTGAAAGAGCGTCACTCAACCGATACCTAGCATTATGAACAGGCTCGATAATTGGATGTACTTGTCTCCGCACAGGTTGGGGAAAGATGTAGGTACCATTGGGGAAACAACATAGGATAGCAAGCAACGCACCGGGCTACGCTGGGAAAATACTTAGGGTTGATCTTACCAGGGGTACAACCACAGTCGAGGACTTACCACCGGTGCAGGTTCTACGCCAGTATCTCGGCGGCAACGGCCTGGGACTGAAATTCATCTATGACGAAGTGCCTCCGGGCGTAGAGCCTTATGATGCAGAGAACCGTCTGATCTTCGCCTCCGGCCTCTTGAGTGGCACCAGCATTCCGGGGTCCGGTACATATTCCATTATCACCAGAGGGCCGATGACCAACTTGCTGGCATCGTCTCAAGCCAACGGGTTTTTCGCTGCCCGTATGAGGTTTGCGGGCTTCGATTTGATAATAATCCAGGGCACATCGACGGAGTGGAAGTATCTTTGGATACATGACGGTGAGGCCGAACTCCGCCCTGCCGCTCATCTAGTGGGGTTGGATACGTGGGAGACGGAGGATCATATCAAGAATGAGGTCGGCCAGAAGCGGGCCGCTGTCGCTTGTGTCGGCCCTGCGGGCGAGAATCTTGTGCGATTTGCTGCCATCTGCGGCGATCACGGTCATGTCGCCTCGACAAACGGCTGCGGCGCGGTGATGGGCTCTAAGAAGCTCAAGGCGATCGCCGTCTTCGGTGAGAGATCGGCGGTGAATGTGTGGGATCCGGAACGTCTTCGCGCCCTGGCCCGGGGCGAATTTCTGAAAGGGGCCGAGGGTGTTTTCACGGGGGCCACCGTTAAGAGCGTAGGTACTCACGGCTGGTTTTCCCCGAACTACAAGATAGGTAACATAGCGGTCAAGAACTATACCACGAACGTTTGGCCGACCATCGACAACTTATACGGCGACAACATCCGTCCTGTTTTCGAGTCTGAGTTCGAGCGTAAGCCTCGCCCCTGCTGGGCCTGCCCCTGGGCCCACTGCTCCGATGTGAAGATCACCAAAGGCCCGCTGGCCGGTTACAAAGGAGAAGAGCCTGAGTTTGAGACTCTGACCGCCTGGAACCCAAACGTAGGCGTTGACGATGTAGCATGGGCGGTCATGCTCCATAACCTGACCGACAGAATGGGGATGGATGCTAAGGAATGCACCTTCGCCATCTCTATGGCCATGGAGTGCTATGAGAAGGGGGTGATCGGATCGACGGAGACTGGTGGCCTCCGGCCAACGTGGGGAAACGCCGCGGCTGTCGCCCATCTGATCGAGGACATCGCCCACCGGCGTGGGTTTGGCGATACGCTGGCCGAGGGGGTCATGCGAGCATCCGCATCGATCGGTGGTTCCGCGCCAGACTGCGCTGTGTACTATAAGCGAGGTATCGCTCCCCATATCCTCGACTTTCGCGGCAAGTGGGGCTCGCTTTTCAGCTTGGCAACATCTGACGGAGGCTCATTCTGGGCTAGCCCTGTCCAGGATCCGGATGTGGGTAACATGGAGCCGATTCCGCTGTTCGGAGCAGAGGAAATACCACGCGCTGCGGCGAGGTCTGTCCGTCGTAATATCGTCTATGACACAACCGGAGTGTGCCTGTTCTTTCTTCACGGGCCGCTTGCTTCTATCGTGGAGGCAGTGAGAGCGGCGACCGGATGGGACTTTTCCAAGAATGAACTTCTTGAGGTCGGAGAGCGGATGGCAAACGTCGCCAGATCGTTCAACATCCGCCATGGTCTGGATCCAGACAAGGACGATACGGTGTCCCCGCGGGTCGCATCGCCTCCTGTGGATGGTCCGGCCAAAGGCAAGTCCGTTGGTCGGGTTCTGGCACAAATGAAGCGAGCTTACTACCGGGAAATGGGCTGGGACGAGAAGACCAGCAAGCCGCTGCCCGAGACTCTCCATCGGCTGGGTCTGGACCAAGTTGCCAAGGATCTGTCGGGTAGAGGGGAGTGACCGAGGCCCAAGTCACGAATTGCGGACGAATAATTAACTGTCCCTGTCCTATTCCTGCAGCCAAGACTTTGGAATAGCTAGTGGGTCAATCGCCCCGCATGATACCATTGAGGCATGGGGAGGGTATGTTGGGTAGAACAGATATGAGTCAGTCTATCCAGGGGCATTCCATGTCTCGAGCACAGAAGGAACCCTTGCGGACTCTGACCGACGAAGAGCGCTGCTATGTCTAGCAGATCAGTCGTGCCCAGAGCGAGCCGGCGAGCCATGTCGCGTTGGCCAAAGGCGATCCTGGCCGTCGCGGACGGCGCCTCTTTCACAGAGGCGGATTAGCGGTCACCTACGGAGAGGCAGTGAAGGCGCGTGTTCTGGCCGAGTTTCGTCGTCCTCCAGACCGCGAGCGGGATGGGACGGCGACCTGGTGAATAAAGAACCTGCATCCGGCGCTATGGGCTGCGCCGGATGGACTGCCGACGATCAGTGGCGAGACCATCTGGCGCGTCTTGCGCGACAGTGGAGTGACATGGCAACGCGGACGGAGTTGGTGTGAGACGAGAACGGTGCTGCGCAAGCGGAAGTCCGGTCCCGTTGCGGTGATCGACCCCGAAGCCGTCTCAAGAAAAGCTGATTGGGCGGGCCTATGAGGTAGGGGAACAACTGGGGCTCGCTGTGTCGAGACAAGACGAGGCCGGACCGTTTCAGACGGTGCCGTACCCCGGCGGCAGTTGGCAAGCAGAAGGACACCCCGCGCGGCAGCCACACGAGTACGTACGAGAGGGAACGGCAGAGCCTCCGACATTGTTTCATCCGCCGGATGGGCGGGCGCGGGTCAAGGGCGTGATCAGTTACACACACGTCGTGCTGCACGGGTGGCTCAAGCAGGAACTGGCGGCGATACTGGGTCGAGGTAGTGGACATCGGCCAGCAGGTAGTGCAGTTCTCCGGGCAGCCCGCCAACGAGGGCCGGAGCTTCTTCGTTAGCGGCGGCATTGGCGGACGTGAGGAGAGCCGCGAGCGGGATCCACACGCTCGATGCAGTGGCCACGAGGTGGAGTTTCCACCTATACACCCAGCCATGCCATCCGGATTTCGTCCAATGCGCTTCGGTGTCGATGCACGTGTGGGTCGACAAGACTCTTTGAGGCACCGTGCCGGTCTCCCGGTGTTTCTTGTGCCACACTCCACCAGAGACCCGCAGAACTGTACTGTCAATCGCCGCTGCCCGTGGTCCTTCCACAGGAAGGACCACGGGAGAACCAGGCCACCAGACAGCAGACCAGGCAACCAATCTGGGCGGGGAGAGCCTCGGGGATAGCCTTCAGGCGGCGCTCGAAGGTGCGCCGCGACGGATAGCGTCCGTTCTCAGTCAGGAGAGCGCGAAACGCGCGCATCTCGTCCGTCGGCTGGTCGAGGACCGTGAGCAGGACATGCACTTTGGTCAAGCGGCGCACAATCACAATCACCAGTGCTTTCAAGAACAGACGATCGGGATAGACCCTAGGCCGGCCGCGGTGTGTGCGAGGTGGCGGCATCGGAATCAGGTCGACCAGAACGATCGACGTGACGAGCAGCGATCTTTCGTGTACCATGAGGGTGCCTCCGTGCAAAGGTATGGCAACCTCATTGTACGGGACAGCCGCGTCGGCAAGCTTGTCGGCGCGGTTAACTATCTATGACCAAGCCTCTTAAATATAGTGGCTCTCGAAGACAACGCGTAGCCACCCGGGTATGTAGCTTGTTCTGGGGACAATACTTCATCCACCGGGACACGCCGGTCTCCCGGTCAAACTCCGCCCGACATTTGTAGAGTCCATACAAGTGCCCACAATCTCTCGCCGTCAGTATTGTTGTGATGAGCGATTGACAGCGCGGAGGGGGCCAAATATATTTCGGTAGAGCTTCGGATGCAGTATAGCATTAAGCCAGGACAGGCGTCTTTCAACCCCACCAACAAGAAAGGTTGAGAGACGGTGCCCCTGCCGGATGAGATTGTAGCCGTCTTGCACCCCTTCGCACGTCTTTAGCAAACCTGTATGGGACTCGGTTCAAAGTTTTGCTGGTCGGGGCAGTCTTGGCGCCAGGACAAGGGACCGTGACACCGTCTTGCGCGTGCTGGGTCTTCAAGACGTAGTCCACTTTCAGACGTATCACCTCGCATGATCAAGCGGTCGTAGAAGCGGCGCTACTTCAACCAGTCCGACGAGAAGGTGGGCAAGATCGAGCACAAACGGACATTCTAGCCTCGCCGACCGGCGAGCTGCTCTTTCAGGATTGTCGCGTCCCGGCGGCCAGTCTGCTGGAACAAGGGCTTCAAGATCGCCATGAAGACACTCGACAAGAGCGTCCTGGTATCGCCGCCCAGGCGCTGGCATTGCCCAGGACTCGATCGACCTCGCCGCGATGTACGCCACCGAGCGCATCCAGGTTGATCAGCCGATCTCGAACTTCCAGGGCTTGCTGTACATCCTGGCGGATATCGAACACAGGTTGCCGCCACGCGCGAGCTTGTCTACGAGAACACCTCGCGCCCCAAAGGCATGATGATCCGCTACGGGGATTTGGCTAGTGCGCTCGATCGGCTAGCCGCCGCCGGAACTGGTCCTGTGCATGGATCCTGAGGGCGAGCAAACGCATTTGGCGCGCCTGAACCGTGTCTCCGACGGGAGCGCGACGGCAGAGCGATGGAACAGCGGCTGGCGGAGTTGCGCCGTGCCCCTAAGGGCGAGGTCAACTTGATCGTTCATCATTGAGGTCGTGCGTGTCTATGCCACGCTCAGCGAAATCTGCCAGGTCTCCCGCGACGTCCTTGGCGACTACCGAGAAGCCTCCGTCCTGTAGCGAGACAGCTCTTTCACGTCGCGACGATGATCATCAAGCCATCCTGGAACTAGGCTGCGCCTTGATCTGTTGGCAGTTTGTCAAAAGGTCTTGTTAGGGATTACGTCATCGAGGTAATGCGAGCTATGCGTATCATCATCGGCATGTCCGGCGCTACTGGATCCATCTACGGTATCCGTCTGCTTGAGGTACTGGCCAACTACCCGCACATCGAGAAGCACCTGGTGATGAGCAACCCGGCTCGGCACAATGTCGAGTTGGAGACTGACTTCGATCTATCACACATCGAGTCGCTCGCCAATGCCGTCCATGACGTGCGCGACATCGGCGCGCCCATTGCCAGTGGGTCATTCAAGACCGATGGCATGGTGATCGCCCCCTGCAGTGTGAAGACGCTCTCGGCCATCGCCAACTCGTACAACGACAACCTGCTGGTGCGCGCTGCGGACGTCTGCCTCAAGGAGCGTCGCAAGCTTGTGCTGATCTTCCGGGAGACACCGCTTCACGCTGGACACATGCGGCAGATGCTGGCCGTCACCGAGATGGGAGGCGTTCTGCTTCCGCCCATGCCGGCCTTCTACCACCGTCCGCGCACTCTGGATGACATTATCAACCAGACCATCGGCAAGGTCTTGGACATGTTCGACATCGACCACAACCTCTTCAGGCGCTGGGGCACACCAGAGCTCATGACCCGGCAGCAGAAACCAACCATCACCGCGCGCATTGTCCCCGGCGTAGGAGAGTCCGAGTCCTTTACCCGTCTGCCCTGGGTTGTGGAGATGACGACGACCAAGCTGGGCATCGATCCATCTCCCGGCACACTCAACCTAGCCGTGGAGAGCCCCGAAGATATGCGGCTATGGCAGGCCCTCAAAAGCGACGCCGGCATGGAAATCCAGCCCGGTACTCCGGAGTTCTGCAAGGCCAAGTGCCTCTCCGTCGTGATCGATGGTCGCATCAAGGGGGCCATCGTCTTCCCGGATGTACCTGGCTACCCTGCCGACAAACTGGAGGTTATCGCCTCGGTCTCGGTCAAGGAGTCACTGAAGCTACGAGAAGGGGACTTCGTCACCGTCACTGTCGTGGACGACGTGCCGGTGAGGCATTGACGCATTCAAGCTGCAAGCTCCACGCCCGGAAACACCTTTGCCTCAGGCTTCTGGATCACGACTCGCACTAGTTCCCTGTTCTCCTGATCCGCTAGCGGATCAGGAGAACAGGGATGGCTACGTCGCTGGCTTTCT
>SCTZ01000205.1 GCA_004297765.1 Chloroflexota bacterium
CTCGCCAATCAGGGCTGAGCAGTCGGTGCACCGGGGTTGAGGCCTGCACGCCCTGTTGGCGAACCTGGCGCCGGGCCGCGCCGGGGAATTACTGCGATGTCCCGTGAGCGACCCGACTTGACATTATGTTCGGCAGCGCTATACTATATGATTTGTCCCAGAGGGGGCATCAGTATCGTCCCTAGCGCCACTGAACCGATCGCATCCTTCTCAGCAACCTAGCTTAACCGATCGCATCCTTCCAAGCAACCTAGCAGTGTCACGAACTTGCGTTGCTCTTGCTGATCTTCAAGAAGGTCTGCTGCCTGGCGGGCCTGGAGGTGGAGAATGGATGTGTCGCTGAATGGCTGGAGTATTCGACCAAGGACACGGCTCTTCTGGCGCGGGACGTTTCCCACTTTGACGTTGCGGCGTGGACTGCTCGCCCTTGTGATCGTTTCTCTTCTTCCTGTGGTCGCCGCCGCTTATTGGCTAATTGAGGCGAATGTCGCCTTGACGAAGTCCAGCATTTTGCACGACAGCCTTGTCTCCGCGGAAGTTACCCAGGCCGATATCGGCAACAGTATCGCGAACGTCCGACGCGCGCTGGTAACTCTTGCTGAAGGGCCTGCAGTGCAAAACGCAGATGGTCAAGCTGCAAGTCGTCTTTTCGGCCAGGTTCTCCCTTTGTATCCAGAGCTCCTAAACGTCTCCACCACCGATAGGAATGGCAAGGTTTCCGCCACGGTGGTGTGGCGGACGCAGCAAGATCCATACATGTCGGATGTAAGCTTCATAGGCGAAGCAATGGTCTCAGGGGCCACAAGACTTTGGTCACGCGGTGGGGGCGTGATTACGGCCATTGTGGCGGTGCCGATTAAGGATCAAGGCGGAGAGCCAATCGGTGTGTTGATGGGAGAAGTCTTATTGCCTCAGTTTCAAAGCAGACAAGCGTACGTCGGGAATTCGGGCGGTGACATCGTGCTTGTTGATGGAAATGGCACGGCGATGCCGCAACCTGATGGGCGCAACGCCGTCTCGATATCTAGCTTGGCCTCTTTCCCGGCAGTGCAGGCAGCACAACGAGGTCAGCGAGGTACGATGGAGGTCGATGTTTGGCACACTGGGGAGCGTTCCTTGGTTGCGTATGTTCCGGTAACGGGAACGCCGTGGAGTTTGTTGGTGATCCATCCGATTAGTGAGGCCTATGCCGCAGTAAGAGAGATTGTGCTGCGCAGCTTAGTCTACCTCGTTGTCGGCATCTGGGTAGCAATGGTCCTCGCTTTCATCCTTTATCGACGGATAAGTCAACCTTTGGATGCACTGTGGCAGAGGGTTCGCTGCGCGTCGGAACGCGGTGTAGCTAAGAAAATGCTTTGGAGGGACGTGAACGAGTTCAGGCGATTAACCGATGTCTTTGATTCCCTGATCGGAGAGCTGGACTCACAAACAGTCGAGTTGGATAGGCGAGGTGTTGAGATCGGTCATCGCGACGTGCAACTGAAGAGGCTACTTGCGAAGTTCAGTACAACCGAAGCGGCGCAACGTAGGAAGTTAGCTTTGGAGATGCACGACGGAGTGGCACAACTGCTCGCGCTGGCGCTGCTGCAGGCGCGAGAGGCAGATCAATGCCTCGTCTCGGACGCTGGGACGGCGCACCACAAGCTTTGTTCAACACTGGAAATCATCGAGCAGGTCTCGAACGATATCCGCTGCAGCCTGTTAGAGTTGCATCCCCGGGCTCTACCCAAGGGTAGGTTGGTAGCTGAGTTGGGCGACTACACCGCTAGTTTCAGCAAACTATCTGGCCTCCGCTGTGATTTTGAGGTATGTGGAACGCCGGTCAACATCGATGAGGCAGCGGAGGCGGTGATCCGGGACATTTTTCGTGAAAGCCTGCACAACGCGAGAAAGCATGCACAAGCCAGTTCAGTCCGAGTCTGCCTATACTTTGAGGCGGCCCATGTAGCATTGGTCGTCAAGGATGACGGTCAGGGCTTCTTCTACGATCCTGCTGTCTCCACTCCACCGGGGCACCTCGGGCTGATCACCATGGAAGAGCGAGCCCAAGCGGTAGGGGGGCGACTGGTGATCCGGTCGGGGGCTGGCTTGAGCACGACCGTCACGCTCGAGATACCTTTTCGCTTGGATCCTGTTACTAGCACTTCAACTTTGTGCTTTGTCTCCTAGTGTTCGACCACACTGGTTTTGTCATTCTGAGGCGCGCACGCCGAAGAATCCGCGCCCTGGGGATACGGATTCTTCGCGCTGCGGCGCTCAGAATGACAGGTAGCGTCTTCTCTG
>SCTZ01000018.1 GCA_004297765.1 Chloroflexota bacterium
TACCGTGGAGGGCCCGGAGGGCCCTCCACGGTAGCGAACACGGCGCAACGGCCCTGGGTATCGACGTCAATCGGTACAAGGTGCGCATCTTCGCCCTGAGCAGCCTCTTCGCCGGTCTAGCCGGCTCGCTGTACGCCCACTTCTTCATGTTCATCTCGCCTCCATCCTTCGGCGCCGACGTCTCCGTCATGCTACTAGCCATGGTCATCCTGGGCGGAACCGCCAGCCTATGGGGGGCTGTCACGGGGGCAGGTCTCTTAACGATCTTGCCGCTCTTCCTGCAGCCGCTGAAGGATTACGAGGCGCTGGTGTATGGGGTAATCATCATTCTGGTGCTGCTTTTTATGCCAAAGGGACTCTACCCGGCCATTAGAGATCTGGTGAGCTACCGACGCAACCCCTTCGTCTTGCCAGCGCCGCTGCGACATCTGATCCGGACGCGCCAGGTGGCTCGGACAGCAGACTGGTCGAAAAGCCAAGCGAGTGACGTGGACAACGCAGCAGCAGTCTGATGGTTTTGGACAGGTCCTTGATCCGGTATGCACGTTCCGGCGTCCGTCACAGGGGCAGATTTTCGCCGAGGCGTAACCGGGAAATCACCAGGGAGGAGTGCATGGACTTTCGATTGAGCCCGGAGCAAGAGAGGCTGAGACAAGCCGTCCGCGATTTCCTGGCCGCGGAGTGCTCGCCGCACTATGCGAACGAGCTGGACGCGAAGGCGGAGTGGCCGATCGACTTGTACAGGAAGATCGCGCAACGCGGATGGGTCGGATATGCCTATCCCAGAGAGTATGGCGGTGACGGAGGGGGTATCGTTGATCTCACCATCGTGCAGGAAGAGCTAGCATACGTCTCTTTTTCGCTCGGGATGGGGTGGGCCCAGTCTGCGATATTCGGTGGCGGTGCGATCCTCTTCTACGGCGACGATGATCAAAAAGGGCGCTTCCTTCCAAAGCTATCCAGCGGGGAAACCATCTTCTGCTTTGCACTGACCGAGCCCAACGCGGGGTCGGATGCCGGCTCCATGCAAACCACTGCCGTCGACCAGGGCGACCATTTCCTCTTGAACGGTAGCAAGATCTTCATCAGTGGAGCCAACATCGCAGACTACGCCGTGACCTTTGCCCGAACGGATAAGAGCCTTCCCAAGCACAAGGGCTTGACAGCCTTCATCGTGGATCTGCGGGCGCCCGGCGTCACTGTAAGACCCTTGAGAAAGATGGGAACATGGCCTATCCATTCCTGCGAGATCTTTTTCAAGAACCTGCAAGTACCCAAGGAGAATACGCTGGGCGGTCTCAACAAGGGCTGGACCAACTTGCTCAGAAGCCTGGACCTCGAACGCATCATCGGATGCGGAGCCCAGTGCGTCGGCGCATCCCGGCGCGTGGTGGACGATGCCATCACGTATGCGAAGGAGCTGCACTACGGTGGACAGCCTCTTATCAAGCAGCAGTCCGTTGCCCACGCTCTGGTAGATATGGAGGCTGAGGTAGAGGCACTACGAATACAAGTGTATCGTGCTGCCTGGATGCTTGAGAACAACATTCCTTGTTCCCGAGAGGCGTCCATCGCGAAAGTGGCTTCTTCGGAGGCCATCGCCCGCCTATCAAACATGGGCATGCAGATACTTGGTCCGTATGGTTACTTCTCAGACTGGGACGAGGAGCGTCAGTACCGGGATAGTCGCATGGTGTCCATCGGAGGCGGCTCCTCACAGATACAGCGCAATATCATCGCCGGGTCCATCGGACTGTAGGGAGGATAGCGTGGATTTCTGTCTAGAACAGCGACGCCTGCTTCTCAGGGACTCCATTCGCGACTTCGTCAAGAAGGAGTGTGCTTCTACTTTCGTTAGGGAGATCGATCGACAGGCCGAATGGCCTGCTACTCTCTACGAGGGTCTGGCCGAGCTGGGCTACCTCGGAATCCTCTTTCCGGAGGAATACAGCGGGGTGGGCTGCGATGCTCTTGACCTAGCCCTGGTTGCCGAGGAACTATCCTGTGGCTGCTATGCGCTTGCCGTTGCCTATCGACAGTCAATCGTGCTCGGTGGCATGTCGGTGGCTCTCGGGGGGGCCGACGACCTCAAGCGTGAAGTGCTGCCATCGGTTGCGGAGGGGAAGACGACACTGACCTGGGCGTTGACCGAACGAGATATATCCTCAGACGCTGGCTACATAACCACCGTTGCCCGCCCGGAGGGCGGAGGCTATGTTGTCAATGGCACCAAGATGTTCATATACGGCGCTGACCGGGCGGATCACTGTACGGTCATTGCCCGTACCTCAGGTGAACCAGGCGATAGGCAGGGAATTACCGTCTTGCTAGTGCCGCTCAAAGGAACACCCGGCATCAGCATGCGACCGCTGCGGAAGATGGGAACCTGGCCAGTCAAGGCTTTCGAGCTGCAACTTCGAGACGTCGCAGTTCCAGCGACCCGTGTCTTGGGCACCGTTGACGAAGGATGGTCCCTGGTGCGCGGAGTACTTGACCTGGAGTACATCGCATCCGCAGCCAGCAGCGTGGGGATCAGCCAGCGAATGGTGGACGATGCCAGCGCTTATGTGAAGCAGCGGGTGCAGTTCGACACGGTCATAGGCAAGTTCCAGGCTGTGGCCCACATGGTCGTCGATATGCTGAGCGACGTCGAACTGATGCGGTACATGACCTATCGCGCAGCCCTGATGCACGCACAAGGCTTGCCCTGCACCAAAGAGGTGGCCCTAGCCAAGCTCTATTGCTCGCGGTCAAGCGAGCGGGTGGGCAAGAACGGCGTCCAGGTGATGGGCGGATACGGCTATATGGCCGAGTTCGATATGGAGCGCAATTACCGTGACTCTCGACGCGAGGCCTTTGCGTCAGGGTCATCGCTGGAGTTGCACGGTCTAGTCGCAAAACTGATGGGCCTGTGAGACATCGGTTGCCTACTCCATAGCTGACGTTGCGTGTGTCAAGCTTCGGCCCTACCCGCGAGGAACTGATCGCCAATAACGGGAGCGCGGAGGAAGTCGGAAAGAGGACAGGCATTCTTCGAGCTTCAAGACCACCGTTCGAAAGGAGCTTTGGCGGTGATCACAGCGTCAGATGTCAAGCGCATGGCCAGGCAGCTCGGAGCAGACCTGGTAGGGATCGCATCGGCGGCCGAGCTGAATGCCAATCCGCCCGATCCGTTGTGGCCGCAGACGCCGGCTCGATTATTGGAGGAGTGCACAAGCGTCATCGCCATTGCCAAGCGTATCCCATGGGGGCTGCTGCGATCGCACGATAGCCTGCTTCATCGAATGGCCCCCATCCTGACGATAGATCCTATTGAGCGCATCGCCGTGGAGCTGTCGTATTGGCTCGAAGACCAGGGGTTCCATGCCGTCCCGGCGCCTGGGGAGATAGCTGATATTCGCCTGAAGGGCGGCAGCTACGGTCTGTTATCGTTGCGCCACGTCGCTGTAGAGGCCGGGTTGGGAACGATCGGGCTGAACATGCTCCTGCTGACACCCGAATACGGGCCGCGCGTCTACCTCGCCGCCGTGATGACCAACGCCGAGCTCGAGTGGGACGGGGTGCGCAAAGAGTCCCTCTGCCTCGGGCCTTCCTGCGGGCGTTGTCTCTTGACATGTCCTGGTGACGCCGTCCTGCACTGGGGACTGGACAAGCGAAAGTGCGTGCCATACGCCCAGCCGGCTGGGCCGCACAAGCTCCTTCGTCACATCGAGAACCTCCTCGCGGCTGAGGACAAGGAGGAGCAACGCAAGCTAGCCCTGGGGCCGCAGACCATCGATATCTATCAGTCCACTTGGTACGCGATGGGGGCGGTTGGTGCCTGTCCCAAGTGCATCTCTGTTTGTCCCATCGGCGAAGACTACAAGTTGCACCTGCGCGACATGTACCGCAAGGTGCCGGGAGCCGACGACGCGAAGCGGGCAAGACTAGCCGCGCTGCGTCTGGCCGAGCAGGAAGGTCGTGGGGAGACCAGTCTGTCCCACTCACGGCGCTGGGTTGGCAGTCTCCGTGCGACGAGCCAGGGAACTGAGGAGTTGAACAGCTAGATACCCACAGTTGCATGCAAGGGAGGCCCATAGTGAACGTTGTGGTCTGTCTCAAACAGATACTGGATCCGGAGATATCGCCGCAGGAGTTCCGGATTGACGCTGCGAAGAAGGAGGCAGCACAAGGCAACGCCTCGCTCGTTATCAGCCCGTTTGACGAGAACGCCCTGGAAGTGGCCCTCCAGATTCGCGATCGAGCAGGTGGAGGGAAAGTCACCGCTATTAGCATCGGCGGGGCTTCCGCCGTGATGGCGCTACGCAAGGCCCTGGCCGTCAAGGCCGATGAAGCTGTGCACATCGCCACTGAGCAAAGGGTCGACTCATTCTCCGCTGCGCGCATACTGTCCGCTGCCCTGAACAGGCTCTCGTTTGATCTGGTGATCTGCGGCCGCCAGGCCGGTGATTGGGATTTTGGCATCGTGGGCTCTCTGCTGGCGGAAGCTCTAGGAGTTCCGTGCGTGCCATTCGTGATGGAAGCCGAAGAGATGGGAGATGCCATCAAAGCCCGCCAGCAGACCATCGACGGCTATGCCATCGTCAAGGCTCCCTTGCCGGCCGTGCTGACAGTGACCAACGCCAGCACCAACGTGCTGCGCTACCCGAAAGTCAGAGACATGATGCTGGCCGACCGCAAGGAGATAGCGGTCTGGGATGTATCTGCCCTCGTCGATGGGAAAGTGCCGGAATCGCCCATCGAGATCAAAAGCCTCTACATCCCGATGCACGAGGTCGAGTGCGAGATGCTGGAAGGGGACAGTGCTGCCCAGAAGGCCGTGCGGCTAGCGCAGAGGATGCGTGAGCTAAAGCTCGTCTAGTCATTGGAGGGGACAACAGTGTCAGGGATTCTTGTGATTTGTCTATCCACCACGGGGGATATCGGTCAGAGCTATCTGGGACTGCTGGGAGGAGCCGGCAGAGTAGCGAAAGAACTGGGGGAGGAAACACAGGCGGCACTGCTGGGACAAGCGACGCCAGAGGTCACCAAGGAATTGATCGCCTGGGGTGCGGACAGGGTATTCACTGTCGCCGCCCAACTGGGGGACTTCGACACGGACGGGTACCTGGGAGCAGCCGAGTACCTCTGTCGGAAGACCCAGCCACGACTCGTCCTCATCCTCGGCGACGACAACGGACGCGCCATCGCTCCCCGTCTAGCCTATCGTCTCGGTGCCGGTCTGGTGACCGATTGCACTGGCTTCGAGATAGAGAATGGCGTCGTCACCATGCTGAAGCCAGTCTACGGAGGAAAGGCCCTGGCGCAGGTCGTCTGCAAGACACACCCGCAGGTAGCGACTGTACGCCCGAAGGCCATCGATCCGCTGCCGCGCGACGAGCAGCGCAGTGGGGAGACAGTAGTACTCCGGGATATTCCTCTGGATACCAGGCGGAAGTGGGTTGAGGTCCTCGAGCGCGTCAAAGAGGAAGTTCGAGGTGTGCGCCTGGAGGACGCCGAGATCGTTGTCTCGGGCGGACGGGGCATAGGCAGCAGCGAGGAGTTTGCTGCCGTGTTCGATCTGGCCAGGACACTCGGCGCGGCGGTAGGCGCGTCGCGCGCTGCCGTGGACGAGGGCTGGGTGCCGGCGGGACTGCAAGTTGGGCTGACCGGCAAGATCATCGCCCCCAAAGTCTACATCGCCGTGGGCATCTCCGGTGCCAGTCAGCACGTCGCGGGTGTATCCAACGCTAGGAATCTCGTGGCGATCAACGCGGACCCAGACGCGCCCATTTTCCGCTTCGCGCGCTTGGGAGTGGCGGAGGACTACAGGTCCGTCCTGCCGAAGCTGGGTGAAGCTCTCCAAGGACTCATGAAGGAGTAGGCATCACCATGGAGGACGCTACCCGAGAAATCTACTGGAACGTGCGCTCCTTCGTGCCGCTGATGTACGCCATGGCGGTGGTGAGCACCATCGCGTTCGTGTACGGCTTCTACCAGCGTATCAGACCGGTGCTGATAGGGAGGACCTCTAGCAGTATCGATCGATGGCCCGAGCGGCTACGTGGCGTGTACCTATGGGAGAGGCGCTTCTTCCGGCGGAAGTTGGCCGGGACGATGCACTTCGCCATGCTATGGGGCACGCTGATCCTCTTCCTGGGCACCGTGGTCGTCTTTCTACACGAGGATCTTCGCCTGCACATCATGACGGGCGGCTTCTATCTGGTGTTCGAATCGCTCATCCTCGACGTGGTCGGGTTTCTGGCCACACTGGGCATCCTGACGGCGCTTGTCCAACGCTATGTGCTTCGCGTCAACCGTCTGTCCAACGGGACCGTCGTGGATGGGCTCTTACTGGTCCTTCTTTTGGCTCTGCTGGTCAGCGGTTTCCTTGTCCAGGGCTTGCGTCTGGTGGCTACCGCAGATCCCTGGGCCATCTGGTCCCCTATTGGCATGCTGGCCGGCGCCCTGATTGGATTGCTCGCTCCGACCTACGAGGCCCAAGTACTGGCCCACAAGGGGCTCTGGATACTTCACGCTATCCTCGCCTTCACGACCATCGGAATCCTCCCGTACACCAAGCTTGGTCACCTGATTCTCGCCCCGGTGAACGTGTTCCTGCGTCCACTCGACGCGAGCGGTATTCCCAGCCGGATTGATTTCGAGCAGGAGTCCACATTGGGCGTCGCCCGGATCTCGGAGTTCACGCGCAAACAGTTGCTCGACCTGGAAGCCTGCACGGCCTGCGGGAGATGCGAAGAACGTTGTCCCGCATCTCAGACGCACAAGGCGCTCTCCCCCCGGCGGCTGATCCAGGATTTGCGGACCGAGCTCAGGGACCAGCGGCTGAAGCCAGCGGCAGACAAGCAAGACCCGCTAGTGCCGCGCGCAGTCGGCGAGGTGATCTGGTGCTGCACCACGTGTCTAGCCTGTCAGGAGGAGTGTCCCGCCCATATTGAGCCGGTACCCAAGATTGTCGATTTGCGTCGCTACCAGGTCATGGAGGTCGGCGAGTTCCCGGAGAAGCTACAAGAAATGTCGACCTGTCTGGACAAGCGCGGTCATCCCTTCCCCGGGCTGACGATTTCGCGGCGCCAATGGAGCGACGGGCTACAGGGTCTCGACTCACACCTCGCCGCAAACGGCGCAAGCCTGCTTTACTGGGTAGGATGCGCCGCTGCACTGAATGAGCGGACCATGAAGATCGCCGCCGCCTTCTATCAGATCCTTGAGAGAGCGGGCATCGAGTTCAGGATGTTGGGCGCAAACGAGCCATGCTGCGGTGACCCCGCCCGTAGGATCGGCAACGAGTACCAGTACGAAGCCATTGTCAAACAGAATCTCGAGATGTTCTCCCGCGCCGGTATCATGTCGATCGTGACCCCCTGTCCGCACTGCTTCTCTGCCTTCAAGAACGACTACGCACAGTTCGGCGGACGGTTGAATGTCCTCCACCACTCACAGATGATCGCCGACCTGGCGAGATCGTGGCGAATCTCCCTCAGAGGGATGGGCGATAAGAAGGTTACCTATCATGACCCGTGCTATCTAGGGCGCTACAACGGCCTCTATCAGCCGGTCCGGTCTCTTCTCCGCGGCTTCGAATTCAGGGAAATGGCGCATGCCGCCTCGAGCAGCCTATGCTGTGGAGGGGGTGGCGGTCGCTTTTGGGTGGATGAGCCACCGGAGCACCGCGTGAGCTATCTGCGAATGGAGCAGGTATTGAGTACGGGCGCCCGGTCTTTAGTGACGGCGTGTCCGTTCTGCATGCTCATGCTCGACGAAGCAGCCAAGAGCAGAGTCAATGGGCAGGTAGAGACGATCGATGTAGCCGAGTTGGTGCTCGCTGCGCTTGATCCATCTTATTCGGTTCAGACGGCAACTACGAAGGAGGCGCCCGTGAAATCATAGCCTTGAGTTTGGAGCGGACGACAACTGACTTACAGCTCAAAGCAACTCCAAGAAAGGAGTGTCACCGTGGCAGACAGGAAAGTTATCATCACCGTGGCACCAACAGGCGGTTTTCAGGGCAAAGAGGCCAATCCGAACATCCCGCTGCAGCCGTCCGAGATCAGCGAAACCGCCTACGACTGCTGGAACGCGGGAGCGAGCATCGTCCATATCCACGCGCGTGATACGGTCGGCAAGCCGACCGCGGACCCCATCGTCTACAGTGATATCCTTAATCGCATCCGTGGCAAGGGTTGCGAGATCATCACGCAGGTCACAACAGGCGGTGGACCTGGCATGACCACTGAGGAGCGCCTCCAGCCAATCTACGCCGACCCCAAGCCGGAAATGGCCTCCCTGGATCTGGGGCCCATGATCGTCACGTGGGCGGGCAGAGAGTGGCCCGATCTCTTCACGCGATCCGTCAACGAATGGTACGCCAAGGAGATGCTCGCCCGCGACATCAAGCCGGAGATCGAGGCCTTCAGCAACATCATGATGTTGGACGTGCCGTACCTTATCGAGAAGGGACTGGTCAAGAAACCCTACGTGATCAACTTCGTGATGGGCATGCACCGCGTGGCCCAGGGCGCCATTCCTTTTTCGCCGAAAAACCTCTTGCTGATGATGGATATGCTGCCGCCCGACTCCATGTTCAACGTCATGGGCATCGGCCCCGACCAGCTGACGGCCACCACGATGGCCGTGCTTCTGGGCGGCAATATGCGCGTGGGCTTCGAAGACAACGTCTACTACTCGCATGGAGTCCTGGCCAAGAGCAATGCGCAACTGGTAGAGCGGGCCGTGCGGATCATCCGAGAGATGAACTGCGAGCCGGCCACACCTGACGAGTCCCGGCAGATGCTCGGTCTGGCGCCGCTCCACCAGGGCTAGGCTGACAGGTATCCCAGAACTGGCGGCCGTCCTCCCTTAGACCGCGTGGCAGCCCTGGAGAACTGGGAGGAAGCCAAAGGTCCGCGCCCCAACGCGTCCCTCAAAACCAAACATTGTAGGAGGCGAGGACATGAGCATCACGGTCGACATTGACAATGGGGGCACCTTCACGGACGGGTACATCACCCGCGACAATGAAGTACGCGCGGTCAAAGTGGATACCACCCCGCACGATCTCACGGCCTGTTTCATGGACTGCCTGGAAGAAGGAGCGAAGCAACTCGAGTATTCCTCGCTGCATGATTTTCTCCGTGACACGACAGTCATCCGCTTCTCCACCACCGCCGGGACCAATGCCATCATCCAACGCCGCGGCCCACGTCTCGGCCTGGTCGTGACGGCCGGACACGAGCAGGACCTGTACAGCAGCGCTGCCTCTGTGCTGGACAGCCTGGTGCCGAGTGACATGGTGTTGGGTGTGCGACCTGGTAGCACCGACGAGGAAGTACGCAACACGGCGCGCCGGCTCCTGGAAGCCGGGGCGCGGATGATCGTAGTTAGTCTTGAGGACTCGTTCGAGAATCCTGCCGAGGAGCGCCGTATCAAGCGCTTGATTCAAGAGAACTACCCGAAACAGTACCTTGGCGCCGTGCCCGTGCTCCTCGCCAGCGAGGTGACCGCGCGGCCTGGAGCCCACCTGCGCACGAACGCGGCGGTGATCAACGCCTTCCTTCATAAGGAGATGGTGCGCACTCTCTACAAGACGGACGAGGACCTGCGCTCGACGGGCTACGCTCAACCCCTCCTGATCGCGCACGTCAACGGCGGAGCAGCGCGCGTGGCCAAGACCAAAGCCATCGACACTTACAACTCGGGGCCGGTCGCCGGCGTGATGGGGACCACCTATCTTGCCAAACTGTATGGTCTGCCCAGTGTGGCCAGCATCGACATCGGTGGAACCAGCACCGACATTGGCGTGATCATCGATGGGCAGTACACTTACAACCTCACCCCTTCTATCGGCGGAGTGCCGATCAACCTACCCCTGGTCGACGTGCCTAGCGTCGGTGGCGGCGGCGGATCGATCGCGCGTCTCGATCCAATCACGCGCCAGTTGACTGTTGGGCCAGACAGCGCTGGGGCTGCACCAGGTCCCGCCTGCTACGATCTCGGCGGCATGGAGCCCACGGCCACCGACGCCGACGTGGTTCTCGGCAACATCGATCCCAGCTACTTCCTCGGCGGTCGAAGGCGGCTGAATCGGGAAAAGGCGGCCGCGGCCATTCAAGAGCAGATCGCCGAGCCGCTCGGGCTCAGCCTGGAGGAGGCAGCGCAGCGCATTCGAGGGGAGATCATCCGCATTGGCGCGAGCGCCCTGCGCGACGTGCTGGCCGCAAAGAGACAGCAACCGGATCAGTTCGTCCTATTCGCCTTCGGCGGCGCGGGCGGAAGCTACTGCGCGGAGATCGGCGCCTCCCTCGGCATACGCCAGGTCTACACCTTCGCGCACAGCGCGGTCTTCAGTGCCATGGGTCTATCCACGGCCGACGTCGTCCATAGCTATGAAAAAGCTGTTCGCCAGCCTCTGTCCCAGGCGACCGAGGCAGTGAACAGTGCGGTGGCGGACTACCAGAGAGTGGCCATACGCGATATGCGGGGCGAAGGCTTCGCGGAGAGCAGCGTTATCATGAGCGTCGAGTTGGAGGTGAGCGACGGGAAGGATCTGAAGGTAGTCCCATTGGCTGGCCTTGGAATCAGGGATGCTGCGGACATAGCCTCTATTCGACAGACATTTAGCAGTGCTACCGATGATGTGAAGGTCGAGGTCGTTCGAGTGAAGGCCGTCGGCCGCGTACCCCATCATAAGCCCGTCTCCCATCAGAACGAGGGCAGCGATCCATCAGCCGCCCGCAAAGGTTCCCGGCAGATCTACCGCGATGGTCGCTGGCAGGAAACGCCGATCTACGAACGTGGACTCCTGCGCTGTGGTAATTCGATCATCGGTCCGGCCGTTGTCGAGGCCATCGACAGCACCTACGTGGTCCCGAGCGGCTTCCGCCTCACGATCGATCAGCATCTGAACGGCGTTCTCACGCCCGCCGAGTAGATCCTGCATCGACTACGCGCCCATAACTTCAACAACTTCCAGGAGAAAAAGAATGGGTGTCAAGCATCAGATGACCGAGTACCTCGACGTTGACCTGGAGAAAGAGGTTTGGTGCTGCCGCCGTTGCGGCCACGAGTTGATCTCGGCGCATGAGAACTACAAGCAAGGCTGCCTGGTATACGATCGCGACCCAACCACTATTTATCGGAAGATCCTGCCCGAGCCATACACCCTGGCCCCGGATCCGGAGTGGTGCCGAATCGTCGAGTTCTATTGCCCCGGCTGCGGCATTATGGTCGAATGCGAGTACTTGCCCCCCGGGCACCCGATCACGTATGACATCGAGCCAGATATCGACGCCCTCAAAAAGCAATATCTGCCGGCGTAGCTGGTGAGAAGGAGTTAATGGGCAGATGACAACGACTATCAACATCGACATCGGTGGAACTTTCACCGACTGCTACGTGACCCGGGACGAGCGGGCCGTAAGCAGCAAGGTTCCGACTACCCGCTACAACCTCTCTGTGGGCTTCAATCAGGTCATAGCGAACTGCGCCAAGCAACTCGACATTCCATTGGAAGATCTGCTCACGGAGACCGACATCATTCGCTATGCCACGACTCTGGCCATGAACGCCCTCATCGAGCGCAAGGGACCCAAGCTGGCCCTGATCACGACGGCCGGATTCGAGGATACCATTTACATCGGACGCGGAGCCCAGCAACATGACGGCCTTCCCATCGAAGGGAAACGCGCCGCAGCGCATTACGAACGCCCTGTGCCACTGATCGAGCGCGACATGGTCGTGGGGGTCCGGGAGCGTGTCGCCGTCGATGGCAGCGTGATCATTCCGCTGGACCGCAACGACGTGCTGGACAAGCTGCAGCAACTGGTGGACCGGGGCGCGACCGGCTTTGTGGTCTCTTTAATGTGGGCCCATCTATTCCCGGACCACGAGCGGCAGATTCGGGCCATCATCGAGGAGGAGTATCCGGACGTCTACCTGGGTAGCCATCCGGTTCTGCTCTCCAGTGAGGTTCTGCCCAAGCAGAACGAGTACCAGCGCACCATGACCACCATCCTGGATGCCTACCTCCATCGCGCTATGGCGGAGGAGCTCACCGAGTTGGGCAACGAGCTACGCGACAAGGGCTATCCGAAATCCCTATATATCGTGCACCACACCGGAGGCTGCGCTCCCATCACCCGAACCGCTTCCATCAAGACCTACAACGGCGGCCCCGTCGGTGGATTGATCGGCGCCCACGTGGTTGGCAAGGCCTACGGCTACAACAACGTAGTGGCTACCGACATGGGCGGAACCAGTTTCGACATCGGGTTGGCTGTGGAGGGCGATCAGCCGTTCTCCTACCCAACCACACCGATTATCGACCGCTGGCGTGTGGGGCTCTCCATGATCGAGACCAAATCCATCGGAGCCGGAGGCGGCTCCATCGCGAAGGTGAACCAGGTACTGGGTGGTATCGTGGAAGTGGGGCCACAGAGTGCTGGCTCTATGCCGGGCCCCGCGTGCTTCGACCGCGGCGGTGAGGAACCCACCGTCACGGATGCCGATGTGGTGCTGGGCTACATCAATCCCAGCTACTTCCTCGGCGGCAAGCTCAGGCTGAACAAGGAGAAAGCGGTGACGGCGGTTCGAGAGAAGATCGCCAAGCCGCTGGACATCTCAGTGGAGGAAGCCGCGCTAGCCATCAGACGAATCGTCGACGCAAGCATGGGCGGCGAGATCTTCCGGGAAGTGAACATGAAGGGGTACGACCCGCGCGATTTCGTCCTCTTCGCCTTCGGCGGCGCGGGCCCGACCCACTGCTGCGGCTACGCCACCTTCACGGAGTCGCCGCGGATCATTACCTGCCCGCAGGCATCGGTCTTCTCAGCCTACGGCGTATCGACCATGAATTTTGTCAACGTCCACGAAGAGACCAACTCCCTGGTCCTGCTGCAGCCGCTTTCGGGAGTGTATCTAGCGGACTATGACAAGTTCAACGCGGTCGTCAGGGCCCTGCAGCAGCGAGCTGTGCGGGATATGGAGCTCGGAGAGGCTGAGGCCTCTAGGCTGCATTTCCGTCTGGAGCTCGACCTGCGCTACGGCACGCAGCCGAATCTGACGCGTATCCCGTCTCCATCCTTGTTTGTGCAGAGTGAGGACGATCTCAAGGCCATCTGCGCGGCCTTTGAGAGGGAGTATAGTCGGCTCTATAGCAAGGGGGCCACTTATCCTCAGGGCGGCGTGGAGCTATTCAATATGATCCTCTGGACCACCCTGGCCGTGCCCCAGCGGCCGGTCCAGACCCGCGAGCCCAACGGCACTCTAGCTGTCGGCGCCATGAGAGGGAGCCGGGAGATCTTCTGGGACGATTCTGGATACCCCAGGATGACGAAAGTCTTCGACTACACCGCGCTGCAGTGCGGCAATATCGTGGAGGGTCCAGCCGTTATCGAGGCGCCAGACACGACCTATGTGGTTCCCAACGGATACAAGTATACGGTTGACCGGTTCCTGAATGGCATCATCGAGTCGGTCTAGAACAGCCGATCGAGAAAGGAGTGCGAGACGGTGAGAGATCCGGAGATCCTGCAACACTACAAGCCCGAGCCCGCAACCGAGCGTGAAAAACAATGCATGGAGAACCTCGGTCTGGTTGACTACGAGGTGTACGGACGAAAGCTGGAGGTGGCCTGCTGGGAGGCTCGTGACGCCATGGTGCGCATGGGCGTCTCGCCGATGATAGAGGCTGGCGATGTGGCGATCGGTCTCTATACGGCCAGCGGCGACCTGTGCACGGCCATCACCGGCACCCACCTCCACCTGGTCAACGGCGTGCTGGCCGTCAAATACGTGCTTCGTCATTACAAGGACGAGCCAACCCTCGGCATCAAACCAGGCGACATCTTCTTCGCCAACGACGCCGGCTTTGGCGGGCTGCACAGCCCCGACATGCTGAACCTCATGCCGATCTTCCACGGGGATGAGCTGGTGGCCTGGGCGGTGGCAGCCTCGCACGAGATCGATACGGGGGCCAAAGAGCCGGGTGGTATGCCGCCCTCGGCCCAAAGTCGCTACGACGAGGGGATGCGCATCTCCCCCATCAAGGTCGGCGAGAACTACACTCTACGCTACGACCTGGTTCAAATGATGGAGAACTTCGTGCGCGACCCCCGACAACAAACGCTCGATCTCAAGACGAGAACGGCCGTCTGCTACATCCTGGAGCGGCGGGTTAAGGAGGTCATCGAGAAGAAGAGCGTGGAGATGGTGATCGGGGTCATGCGCCGCATGATCGACGAGACCGCCGAAGCGGCAACCAAGCGGATCGCCAGTCTTCCCGATGGAACCTATCGCGATATCACCTTCGTGGACTGGATCGGTACCGATCGCTACGGGCTGGTAAGACTCGCGGTCAACGTCCACAAGGTCGGTGACAAGGTGACCGTGGACTTCACTGGCTCGGGACCGCGGGTGGCGTTCGCCAACTTCAACGCCTTCCCGCATGCCATGGTCGCCATGAGCGCCTGCTTCCTGTACCAGTTCCTCTTCTCGGATCTTAAACAGTCCAACGGGGCCTTTGTGCCCTTCGAGTACATCTTCCCTAAGGGATCTCTCCTCGACGCGGATCTGGAGGATGCTGTCTCGATGGGTGTGGGCACCATCGCCAATTTCTCCTCAATCTTGCATAACGCCTTCGAGCGGATGCTGATGGGCTGCGATGAGCAGAGGAAGCATGTGCTTTCGACGTGGGCTGGATGCAGCCACACCTTGCCCTTCGCCGGCGTGAACAGGTACGGCCTGCCCTACGCCGGATGGGACCAGGGCATAGCCAACGGGATGGCCATGGGGGCCAAGCACAACGGCGATGGAACGGACGTGGGTGGCTTCACCTGGTGCTCGGTGGGTGAGTTCATCGACAGTGAGCTGTTCGAGTCCGAGTATCCGATAGTGCCGATCTTCCGCAGCCGCTACTTTAAGGACGGACACGGCTTCGGTAAGTACCGCGGCGGACGTCCCATGGCGGCGGCCTACATGGTGCACGGTACACCGATGATGTTCGTCCTGAGCATCAGCGGATTCTGCAAGTTCCCGATCGGCCGTGGTCTGTTTGGCGGCTATATGCCACCCTGCCTGGTGACGCTCTACGTCCAGAATGGCAATCTGAAGCAGATCATTCAAGAGACGCCGGAGAAGATCCCCTACGACATCGAGCAGTTTATTGCGAACGTGCAGGGAGACATTCTCGTTCGGCATACGCACTCGGGGCTGATCGTGCTGCAAGAAGGCGACATCATGTGCACGATGGCCATCGGGGGCCCCGGCTACGGCGATGCCATCGAGCGTGACGCACGCCTGGTCGTGAAGGATTTGAAGGAGCACTCCATCTCCGACTGGACAGCCGAAAAGGTCTATAAAGTGGCGTACGATCCGAAGACCTACATGGTGGACGAGGCCAAGACGGTCGAGTTGCGGGCCCAGGAGCTAGAGGACCGCAAGCGACGGGGCAAGCCATATAGCGAGTTTATGGCCGAATGGTCCCAGAAGAAACCAAAGGACGAGATCCTGCCCAACTACGGTCCGTGGCCCGGACCTGAGATGGCCCCGGCCAAGTTCAAGCGGACAGTGGTTGTTTCGTAGTAGAGCCAAGTAAGGCGCTCGGGCTCTCCTATGACCTGGGCGCCTTATACTGTTTTGTGATGGTCCATTCGTGATCGGATAGACCGCGGCGTCCTTCCGCGGAAGGACGCTGTGGTCTCGGCGTCGGGATGACGAAGCCGACGGCTGGAAAGAGTTTTGCGCTAGATAGGAGGGAGAGAAGAGAATATCATAGAGCCAGGACGCCAGCCTGCAGCCTTTACTCATGAAGCGCGCCTTTCTCGGTTTGCCAGAAAGACTTCAACAAGGAGGCCTGCAATGGGCGAAAGAGTCTACATCATGTACAAGCTGAAGGACACTGTCACACGCCGGCAATACGCCAATTGGCTGAAGGAAGAGCACTACCCTTGGGGGCGCACGTTGCCGACGACAAAGTGCGTAGAGGGCTACTTTGTTACTGCAGATTTTGACACGACCGCCAGTAAGCTGCAGTGGGATTGCATTGCGGTCATAGACATGGAAGACCGCGAAGCCTGGCTCAAGGGTCTGGCCGACGAGCAGGGCCAATACCAATGGGAGAAATGGCTATCGTTCGTGTCAGATTGGAAGATCTTCTACTCTGAGCACATCGACGCCTGATTGACCGGTCGAACGCAAAACCTCTCTCAGCCTATTTCAATCGCGACATCGCCTAATGCGTCGTTCCTCAAGTCCGGCATCCTGTCGGAGAAGACCGCCGCGGTCCTTATGCGGAAGGGCTGCGGCAGTCTCCAGCGTGGGTCCGGTTGTACCAGCGCCGCGCTGCTGCACCGACTTAGCGATGCACATCCTCAGAGCGTGTGAGTTTTTCCCAAATTCGGGCGATCGCCGGCAGGCCGATGGCGTCGGGACGCCATTCCTGGGATGACCGGTTGACTGCAAAAGCCGATTAAATCACAAGCTCTCAGTGAAACGCCCTTTCTGCCTGGGAGAACGCGTGGAGCGGTTCGCGGATAGGTTATCGGTAGAGGCGATCGCCCGATCGCCCCATATGCATGAAGCCAAGCGACCTCCAGGAGGTCACGTAACAGGACTGACGTGGTCACCCTGAGTTCGGACGGGCAAACTGTGATACCAGCCGAGAAACCTATTGATGGGCAATATCCCCGATCAAACAAAGCCCCTGATCTAGGCGTCGATCTTCTCTTGGACTTGACCTGCACAGCCTGCCCTGTTCTGATCCAATTCAGAACAACGAGCGCCGTCCTGACGCCAATTCAATGTGACGGCCAAGTAGCTCGGCCGTGGAGCAGTGGAGTTCCTGTCCCTTGGCCTAGTGTTGCAGAGCCCGTCGAATTCTGCTATACTTCCGAACCGTGAGCGGCGTTCTGACGCCGAATCACGCCATGGCAGGGTAGCTCAGTGGCAGAGCAGGGGACTCATAAGCCCTTGGTCGGGAGTTCAAATCTCCCCCCTGCTACCAAGCCGCATGCACATGCGGCTTTTGCTTTTCCAAGGGTTACGAGCAAAGTCTGTAGACCAAGAAACTTTTGAAAGTGCGTACAAAGGACTATCACGCCTTTGGTCTAGGCTAGCGGTGAGTATTTCGGACCCAACTTGGCTGCCGTCTGCTGTCGTTTCGACCCCGAGTAGCGGCGGGTCATCGCTTCGGTCTTGTGCCCCATGGCATCCTGCAAAGCCGCTCGCTCCATCCCATTCTCCAGGCACACCTGGGCATAGGTATGTCGGAAAAGATGGGGGTGAAGTCGCTGGATTCCCGATCGCACTTTGAGCCGCCGGAAGACCATCTGCGCCCCCCAATAGGTAAGGGGCGCGCCTTCCTCGGTAAGCCAGAGGTTGTCGTAAGGACCACCTTCTGGTCGCTCCCGCAGATAGCGTTTGAGGATTTTGACAGCCTTGGCCGACAAATAGGTGACCTGAGTGTCTCCCCCCTTGGCTCGGACCACCAGCTCTCCGGTGATCAGGTTGATATCCTCCATGGTCAATCCCAGGATCTCGGCGAACCGCCTACCCGTAGCCAGGTAGCAAGCCATTAGGGCCTTGTTGCGAATGTCGGTGAAGTTAGGCTTGGAGTAGACCTCCAGCACCTTCTCCATCTCAGTATCCGTCAACCGATCGAACGGCTTGGCCGGGGGATTGATCCGGGCCACCTTGTCGAGCACGTCGCAGGTCGTTATCTCCGCCGTCTTGAACAGGTAGCCGTGGGAGAAGGCTTTGAGGGCAGACAATCGCGAGGCGATGCCGTCCTCGGATTTACCCTCCCGGCGCTGCTCCGAGACCCATTTATTGACGTTGTGCGGGGTGAAAGACTCCAGGGTCAACGGTTCTCCTTGCCGACTTAGGAAGCGCTCGAAGCTTAGAAATGTGTTTGAGTACTTCTGGATGGTATGAGGCGAGCAGGAGGTGCTACGCCCTTTGAGATGGTCGATGTAGTAGGAACGAATGGTCTCCAGGCTTTCGTTGGCGTAGGAGGGATCGCTCCAGACGCGGGGTGGATTCTTCACTTCCTTTCCTTCCAGAGTCAAGACCGGGCAGTCCACCCCTATTATCGCACACCCGGACGTGCTGGTGATAGAAGTCTTCCCCTTGTCTTCCTGTCGTCGTTTCATCGCGATCCTCTCCTCCTTCATCCGACCACCCGCAGCGCAATCACCCGACTGCAGGCAGCAGAGAAAAAGCCTCATGGCTAGTGCGCCACTGCATCCGTGTCAGACAACATGCTCTCACGTTATGACCGTCCGTTGTCCTTACCCCTAGTTCGTGAACAGGCTGGCGGCGCCAGACTGATCTGGTATCGACCACAGTGATCCGAGCAATACGTCCGCGGGCTGCGCCGCCTTGATCTGGGTGAGGGTAGCAAAGCGAGTAAACGTCACACCCTGGCGCTGTGCCTCTGCCGCTCCGGACTCGATCAGCCGCATGTTCGATCGCTCATCAAGCGCGTCAAAAACAACCAGCAGTCGAAGAGCCTTCGTGCCAAACATCTGCTCGTAGCGACCGCTGTAGTAGAGTTCGCCGTAGCGGCGAAGCTTGGAGCGCAGCACAGCGCTGCTTTTGGCGGCGCGCTCGACCTCCAGGAAGAACGCCGCTGTGCGGTCGCGACCATCTAACTGCCGCTGGATCTGGAAGTACCCGTCCGGCACCAACTGAATCGGATGCATCAGCCGCGCGAGCTCGTCTGAGCGCCGCCACTGTCTCAAGGACCAACCAAGATCCAGGCAGGCTCGCTCGACGCGCACGCGGACATCATTGATGGCCAGCAGATGGTCGATGGCGCCCAATGGTCGCATCTGTCGGCGATACTCCTGATCGCCATAGCGCTCTCGCAGCAGACGATTGCCCGCGGTGCTGTGCTGTCCCAGGACGTAGACCGCCGGGGCGTTGACCGCCGTACGGGGCAGATGATCCAAGTAGCGGTTTCTCACCAGCAGGGTGAGTCGCCTCTGGCATCTGGATGAGCCCCCGGGCGTAAACAGTGCCGTCTGGATCTGATCGGCTCTCATCGCCCGTGCCCGAAACACCAACTCGATGATCTCCCGATCCCGTTCGGTCAGCAGCATCGGCGGGGCTGCCGCACGGGACTCACGCCCCGATTTAGCAGTCTTCGTCATTCGCCTAGACGACCCCGGTTGGCCAAGGTCGACAAATGGCGTCCCGACGGGCGCGATTGGCTGGGAAGGTGCGCTCGCGGCGAGCACATGGCGTGAGCACACCATGCCGGTTGGATGCTCACTCATCGTCGACATCGTCTTGCCTCCTCAAGTGGATGATCTGTCTTCCCCCTGCCCTCATTTGCGGAGATAGCACGAACAGGTCTGCCATCGCCGTGTCGGCCGCGTTTCCAGTCGACGCAGGTTGCCAGCCGCTTTCCCGCTGCTCATTCTTCCTCAACGTCGACTACCTGCCAGGCGTGGTGCTGTAATCGCAGTCTATCCAGTTCCGCTTCGACCTCGCTGCGGGGGCGGGCGTAGCGCTCTCGTGTGCGCTCCCGAACTCGCTCCAGGACCGCGTCGTCCGGTGTGTTCTCGATCGGCATGGTCCTGAGGTCCACCGCGGGCATCGTCTTGCCGGCGATCTGGAGCTTGGCGATCACCTCGTGCCGATCCAGATCCTCCAAATCCTGGGGGGCAAACGGCTTGAGACTGGCACTAAGACGCCGACTGTCGGTTGGACTGCAGCGAAAGGTAAGGAGCGTGCCAGCATTACCTAGAACGCTCTCGATGAGCGTGTCACCCCAGGCATCGGAATACTGGGTCAAGAGCATTACAGGACAGGCCAGTTTGCGCGACTCAGCCAGCATGCTCGGTAGACTGGCGCCCTTGAAGCGCTGGCTCTCGTCGACGGTCAGATAGAACGGTCGACGCTGTTCGCGCGGTCGCTCCAGACGTGCCAAAGCGGCCAGGTGGAGGCGGGCGATGATCAATTCGCCCAATAGATCCGCCTCCGCCTGGATCTCGGGTCCGCTGAGGTCAACCAGCAGAATGCCGCCCCGATCCATGATCTCGGAGAAGTCCACGCCGCGCGTCTGGCAGACCATATTCCGCACGGCCCTAGAGCGGTAGAAAGCCCGCAGACGGTACAGGATGGGGCGCACTATCTCGCGCTGCGCCGACTCTGATAGAGCATCATAGTTAGCCCAGAACTCCAGGCTCGCCTGGTCGGAGTGATCGCCATTGCCGAGTTGGGAAAGGACCCGCCGACGGAAGACACGGTCTTGGAACAGAAGTGCAACGTCCAGCAGAGTCGCGCCGGGCATCCGACAAAGTGTCGCCGTGGCGGCAAACACCGCATCTTCCATGCGCGTGGGACTCCACTGCTCGCGAAATAGCAGGCGAACCACTGAAAACATGGTCTGGACGTGCGCCTCCAGCGAGACGCCCGGGGTCGCCGTGAAGAACGGCAACCCCACCGCGTACGACACGTCGCCCAATTCCAGCAGCACTGTCTTGGCCTCGTGTTCGGGACGGATGCTGCACTTCACGAAATCACGGATGAGCTCGCCATGCGGGTCCGTGATCCCTATCCCCGGCTGCTCTGGAAGCATAACGATTTGGCGTAATATCTGGTGGGCCAGGGTGCTCTTGCCGACGCCGGTGCGGCCCAAGATGACCAGGTGCCCCATCTGAAGATCCGCTGTGGGCAAGCAGACCGGAACCTGCCCACCGTGTTGGAGATGGTGTCCCAGGAGCAGCCCGCGAGCGCGCAACATGGGCGTAGGCAGAGGGATGAGCGGGCGCCGCAAGAACGCAAACTGTGGCACCAGAACAGGATCGGATGGCGGGTGCCACAGCCCGGACAGCTCCGCGGCGGTGAGTAGCAGTGAGGGGGAGGGCTCTCGCTGCTTCCCCGTGTTGGCCGCCGTCTGCCACGTCCAGTTGCTGAGAAGGAGACCACCGAACGTCGCGTCGAAGCGCGCCTTGAAGAGCGCCGTGAGGCTTCGGGCGCGGCTTATAAGCCGGGCGCGATTGCTACCCACGAGCGCGACCGTGCCGGTCATTGCGAACGTAGGCTGGAGCAGCCGTTCTTCCAGTCGACGTTGCAGTCGCGGCTCGAAGCGCGGCGAACGGGGACCTGAATCAAGAAGAACGGAGACGAAGCCCCAGACCCCCTCGGTCGTAGCCGGCTGTGTTAGAGCCCGAAAGGCCGCCGCGCGTTTCTCGGCGCCCGCAGGGTGTACGGCGTAAGAGATCACCAGTTGCTCATCTGGCATCCGCGGCTCGATAGCCGCCAGTAGAGTAGCCACAACATCGGGACCGTTGTTGTCGGCAAGATCACGAATCGGTGCCCAATCGGGTCGGTCTGACGGTCCGATGGATGAGATCAAACGAAGAGAGCCCGTGGCTGGATGGGTGAGCACGCTTGGGACGACGTTCCAATCAGGCACCGCTGCGCGAATCGCCCGCTCAACCTGAGCGATGTACGACGCAGCCGCACAGATCCGCACGTCGACGAGGTCGTAGGATATAACGATCTGCAGAATAAATGGTGTACCTAGCCCATGCAGATGCTCCATGAGGGCGGTCATGGGCTCGGGCTCCACGGCTTTGATCGGCACGTGCACGGACAAAGCCGACCAGCTTGAACGGCCCGACGCCCCCGTCCCCTGGATCAGCCGGAGAGGATGCTCGGAAGGCTGTATCTCTTCCGAATGGTGTCCGGATGTAGGTATTGGCACAAGATCGTACTCCAGATGAGATTGGGTTGTTCGCTGCTGAATCAATTCTCTAATCCATACGAGAGCTGACGTGTCGTGGTCGGAGGAGCGAGGACTTGGCGATGGGTCGCTCTCTCCTCCAACCACTATTTGACGTGCCAGAGTCTATCCCTCAGATGACATTTCGCCTCGCCTGCAGTGGAGCATAGTCAGTCTTGGGAGCCTCAAGCTGCCATGTCGGCCGGTTGCACATCGTTTGTCGAACCACTAGGGTCGCCAAAACGCCAGGGAGCTAAGAGATCCTCGATGTTCTCCTCCTGCTGGACTGGCTCACCGAGGATGTCCACTGCCTCAAAGATGAGGACCCACACCAGGAACCCGAGCGAGACGGGCCACGGCGCCAGCGCGATTGTGGCGGGAGAAGCCGCCAGGAGCACGCTGATCCCGACACAGACAAGAAAGCCCGCCAAGGCGTACCAGAGCAGCCGACTATACTTGCCACCGCCAACGGCATGGGCGCGATAGACGCGTACCGTCTCCATCAGGATTAGGCGTATCGCAACGAGGACCATGACCAGCAGGGCGATGGCGAAGAATTCGCCCATCCTACTCGCCGGATCGTTGTCGTAGCGCATTGCTTTGCTCCTTTTCTGGGAGGGCGATACCAAACCGCCCTCCGAATACATTGTTTCTCACTTCGTTGTCTGAAGACCCAGGGGACTTAGGCGAACGTCCTTGGGATCGGCGCTCACCCTCGACCAGTGCAGAACCTGGCGTTGAAATACCTGGAAGCACTCGCCCTGTTCTTGCGGACAGAAGGCGGGTGAGATTACCCGTCCCAGCCAGTAGAGCCAGTCGGTCCCCTGAGCCTGCAGGGCAGCAATGTACCCGGACACGATGGGGGCCAAGGGTGCATCCAATTGGGTGGCGAGTCCAGCGGGAAGCTGGCTTGTCCCTAGCAGGAGAGGTAGAAACTGCCAGGTTGTGCCCTGAACCTCCGGGTCGGGGTTGAGACAGACGACGTAGTTGGTGAAGCCCACGCAACTGGCGTGAACGTCGAACGGGCGCTCACTCCAGAGGGGATCGCCGAGGAAGCTGCTGTTGGTCTTCCAGTAGGACAACCAGGGCCGATCCGGATAGTCTCTCAAAGGGACTTTCTTTGCTCCCACCTGCTCGACGGCAATATTGGGCGGGGACATGACCACCATCTCTGATGAAGGTCGAGTGATAGTGATGGCCAGCCCCACGACCAGAACCATGGCGAGTACGGCCCCGCCGACCAGTAGCGGGCGGGACGGTGCAGATCGACGCGTGCTGGCGGAAGAAGGATAGGAACGAAGATCGCTCGCTCTCATGCTGTTACCTCCTAATCTTACTGCTGCGGGCTTAGGATGCTCCACGGGTTGCCACACGACCGTTTGATCGCCGTGTCCCACCGTGAGGATGTCGCTCGACATCGCCAGGTAGCGAGACCACCAGATGGTTGGGGCTGCAGAGGGTCTTGAGATCGCTCACGCCGTCGATCGCAGCTTCTACCATCACCACGGACATGGGCACACTGGTGACACCGCTGTCCACGGGTTCGGCGAGCGTCGCCCAGACCAGATGGCGGAAGCGATCCACCTCAAACCAACCCTTCGCACGAAGAGCCTCGTCAACGAGGTCCTTCACTTCGAGAAGCGCATGTGGCTCCAACGGCAGGGTGATCACCACATAACGTGCGGTCTCCTGCGCCGGGGTGCGGAGGTGAATCCCCTTGGTTTCCTCCGCCTCGATGGCTTCCAGACCCTCAAGAACAGCGCGATAGGCCGCCTCCCGGAAGGTGAACAGTCGCGGAGGATTGGCGCGCGTACGGTGCACCGGAAGCATCCGTCCCCAGTAGCGGGGGACGATCACGCCATTCGAGCCCCTTGGATAGAGGCGGACGAGAACGTTCCAGGGCTCGTCCGCCGCATCTGCCAGAAGCGGCGCGACCCATAGGCTGGCAGGGAGGATGCCCACGCTGTAGTCGTTGGCGAGGAGAGATCGTTGGTTATCAGTCACCAGAAACCACCGCACGAAGCCCGCCTGGCAGTAGCGCTCAATGCCGCGGGCGAACTCTGCACGGAGGTGATCATCGGGGACCACCGTGACGACATAGGTGCTTGCCAGAGGGAAGTTGGTCTGGAGGAGGCGACTGGCGAAGATGCCCACAGCCGTGTGTCCTCCAGGGCTGGCGACGACCAGGATCACCGCCGGATCGTATCCTTGCTGGGGAAAGGACTCGCCAGGATCGGATACCGTGTGCTCAGTGGAGCGAATAAGGCGGCAGCCATCCTCGACGGTGTTGGCCACGGCCGGCTGCCAGTATTGGCGTAGATTAGGAGCTTCCACCTCCTCGACGGTGCGATTCTGCAGACCACCGGGTAACACAGTCGAAGGGCAGAAGACGGTGCGGCGCTTCAACGCGGGATGAAGCTTGGCAGAGAACAATGCCCGCTCCCGCTCATCGAGCTCGACGACGATGACGACACCGATATCCTCAAGTCGTCCGCCGCGTTGGAAGGCCCGGATGAGGCGGAGTCCTTGTCGAACCCCATACGTGCCAACCAACACGAGAGTCAGACGGCCCTTGGATTGGCGCTGGGAACGTATGGCCCTACCATCAGGCAGCAGGATCTCCCAGTTGAGATCGTTGGTTGCCAGGGCGGATGCGCCCGGAGGCAACTGCGCGTCTCTGTTACTCTTACGTTGGAAGAAGTGTGTGCCGGCACGGATACCCAGTCCCACGACACCAGCACCAATGGGGACCGCAGACCAGGCAGGGTCTACCGAATGGACGAGGGAATCAAGCACGAACATGAACGAAAACCTCCTATTCTGCTGTGGACTTCGTACTGACGAACCGATGCCTGCTTTTCATCACTGAGCTGTCGGGAAATTATTCTCCACCTCTCTCGGCTGACCGGACCAAAATGCAAGGCTGTCTTCCTCCTGCAGAAATTGGAATCACCTGAAACCCTCGGCTTTGAGGCCAAAGAAGAAGGCCACCCGAGCGATCAAAGCCTTGAAGTCAGGAATGCTGAGACCCTGAGAACGTGCGCGGTACAGGCTGGGCTTAGCCTCGCTCATGGACATTGATTCAAGAGTGATGCGCTCGAAGATGTTCTTGACAACGTCGCTATCCGAGTTTCTGGCACTCATCACAATCCCCTGTTGATTACGTTTGAAAACTGAGCCAGTTTACGCCTGAAAATTGATCCACCCCACGGTCGTCTGTACCCTCGTTGTTACCCAACAGCGAGGAGCAAAAGGAGGAGATGATACCCGTGGAAGAGTGGACCACCATCCGTTTCTTGCATGCCCAAGGCAAGTCGGCTCGCGCCATCGCCAAGGAACTCGGCATCTCGCGCAATACCGTGCACGCGGCCCTGCGCAAAGAGAATCCGCCCAAGTACTCTCGTCCCCCACGCCCCAACCCCAAGCTCGAACCCTTTCTCGATCAAATCAAACAGATGTTCGTAGAGAAGAAGTTCATTGGCTCACGGATCCTCCGGGAGCTCGAAAAGCTGGGCTACCAAGGCGGCTCGACCGCGCTGTACACCTACCTACGCGCCGTGAAAGCCGCCCAACCCGATCCGCGGCTCACCATGCGCTTTGAGACTCCGCCGGGTCACCAGGCGCAGTTCGATTGGTCCCCGTACACCGTCTCCATCGGCAACGCCGTGGTGAAAGTCAGCGTGTTTTGCCTGACCCTGGGCTACAGCCGCCGCAAGTTCTACTGGCCCAGTCTCAACGAAAGCCAGGTCTCCATCTTCGAAGCCTTGGAAGTTTCGCTCCGCTACTTCGGCGGCTGCCCGAAGCAGTTGCTGGTCGATAATGCCGGCTCGTTCGTGACCAATGCGCACCCGGAACACTTCCAATGGAACACCCATTTCCTCGAGCTGTGTGGCCACTACGCGATCCAGCCGGTGGCGTGCGCTCCCTACCGCGCACGGACAAAAGGCAAAGTCGAGCGACCGTTCTTCTACCTGGAACAGCATCTGATCAAGGGCGGTGCGTGGGAGAATTTCGACGCCCTCACACATGACCTGGCACGCTTCTCGGCCGAAGAATTGGACCACCTGGTCCATTCCACGACTGGCGAGCGTCCCATCGATCGCTTCCAGAAAGAGAAAGACCTCCTAACCCCTTTGCCTGCTTTGCCCTTTGTGGGCACGCACGAGGAGATGCGCAAGGTTAGTTGGGACTGCTTCGTCTCGTTTCGCGGGAGCAGCTATGCCGTTCCGCCGGAGTACGCCGGCAAACACGTCTGGCTGAGACCATCGCAAGGCACGCGCTTCCTCATCCGCAATCAGAAGGGTCAAGAGATCGTCCAGCATGACATCGCTCAGCAGAAGGGGTCCATCGTCGTCTACCCGTCCCACTACGAGAAACTCAAGAAGAGCCTGCCCAAGACGCGCGTCGTGCTGGAAGAGGCGTTCTTGCGCCAGTTCCCCGACCATCAGTCCTTTGTGCGCGGCATCTTCATCCAGCACAAGCCGAACGGCGTCGATCACTTGAGGGGCATTCTCCGATTGGTCGAGTTCTATCCCCGCGAGGCTCTCCTGTCTGCTTTTAACAAGGCGGAGGAACTCAACTCCTACTCCCACAAGTTCGTTCGTGCGCTCTTGGAATCATCGGCAGGTCCACAGCAACGACAGCTTACTCTCGCTGGCTTTCAGGACCAGACGACCACGTCTGATCTCTCAAGCAACCTGGCTGCAGAGACCAGTTCCGCTGCTCTGGCGGTGTATCAGCGCATCTTGGAGGCAGGAAGATGAGCGAGATCGAGAGACTGCGCAGTCAACTGAAGCGCCTCTCCCTGCAGACCATGGCGGATCTCTTCGAGGACGAGGCCACCAAGGCGGCCAAGAGCGAGATGAGCTACATCGCTTTCCTCGCCCGACTCGTCGACGAGGAGATCGCCGCGAAGACGGACCGCTCCATCAATGCCCGCATCGGTAAGGCCCGTTTCCCAATGGTGCGAACGTTGGAGGAGTTCGATTTCACCTTTCAGCCCTCCCTGTCCCCGGCCCGCATTCGCGAGTTGGCTGAGCTGGGCTTTCTGAGCAAGGCAGAGAACGTAATCTTTGTCGGTCAACCCGGCGTGGGGAAAACCCATTTGGCCTTGGGCGTGGCCTTGCGTGCCTGCCAGGCACGGAAGAGAGTTCTCTTCCTGCATGCCAACGATCTTCTGGAGCAACTCCTGGCGGTCGAGGTAACGCGCGGCCTAACCAAGTTCGTCGAGCAGTTGGCCCGACTTGATCTCCTGGTCGTGGATGAACTGGGCTACACGCCCATGGATGCGCACAAGGCCAATCTCTTCTTCCAGTTAGTCAGCCAGATGTACACGCGTGCTTCCCTTATCCTCACATCCAACGTGCCCTTCGACCGGTGGGCAAAAGTCTTCGGCGGCGACGAGGTGATCGCCGCCGCGATCCTCGATCGGTTGCTGCACTACAGCCACGTCTTCCTGATCGCGGGTCCAAGCTTCAGGATGAAGGGCAAACTGACCACAATTGAAAAACCCGCCGAGCCATGCGATGATAGCTCTTGATTAGACTAGCGCTTGTGGGTGGATCAGTTTTCCCGCGTAAACCCGGCTCAACTTTCGGCTCTCCCGCACTTTATGGGAAAGAGCCCCGTGGCGGCCTGACCGAGGTGATCGGATGATCTGCCTTCGGCTGTCCCGATCTGGTGCTATGAGACGCTCAGGACGCCAGCACGCGGGCCCGCAGCAGATCTACCTTCGCACGACCGTACCCCTGACGTTTGATCAGCTTGACACGCGTGATCTGTCCTTCGACCGGCCCGTTTGACCAGGGCAGAGTCAGCGCGGCATTGACCGCCATCCGATCCGCCTCGATCCCGTTCGCGAGGCTAACGAAGGTTGGTAAGTCACTGGCCCGCGCGGTTATCATCCACTCCTCAAGCGCGGCCGTATCCCGCTTGGCGATCACACGCCGAAATCCTTGCAGTAGTTCGTAGCCCATCGCTAGTTCGCCGTCCTGGGACAACAACTGCTTCAGCAACGCCTGCTCGTCAGATTCCAGTTGCTCCGGCGGGCGTAAACACAGCCAGCGCATTGAGGAGCGGCGTGTCATCCGCCGGACCTTCCGCCGCTCTGCACGCGGCAAGGGCGGACCCCGCCAGGTCTGCACCGCTTGAGCCAGGAGCGAGCGGCTGCCAGGATAACCCTGGCCTGCGATCTCCCTGTACAACTGGGACACATTCGTGCAGCCAGCTTGCCAGCGATCTTGGAGGTAGGATACGTATGGTTGCAGTGTCGGCGATTTCAGACCACCCGGACGGCGATTCACGACGCGGTTCCGCGGCGGCTCCGGCGCTGCCAACAGACGGTGTACAGTCTTGCGGCTGATGCCCACCTCTCGGGCTATCTGCCGGAAACCGGCCCCTGCAGCCGCCAACTCCTTGACGTGCTCCCAGCGCGCGACTCGTGCCGCGCGGCGCTCTATCTGATACCGCTTGGTGGGGCTCGGGGGACGCGTCGATGTCGGTGGGGCGCCTCGATCGCTCGTGCCCAGGGGGTCGAGTACCTCCGCTACCGGTTCTGATCTCTCCTGTTCTTCAATGCTGAGGCGGCGTCCACGTAACATCCCATCCAGCGCCGCGCTGGCGTTCTGCAGCAGATGGAAACGATCGGCCACCTGCACGGCCTGCGGCGCACCTGTGCGGGCCCCTTCGGCGTAGGCCTCGGCTCGATCCCGCGTCATGATCTCCACGCCTGGATGGGCTGTCAGCCACTTCGCGAGCATCTCGGCTTCGCGTCCTTCCACCAGGTCAACGACGCGACCCGTTTCTAAATCGACGAAGATGGTGGCGTACACCTGGCGTCGGCGCAGTGCGAGGTCATCGACGCCGAGGACGTGGGGAGTGGGATTGGTGGGCAACGCGGCCTCGCGCAGGAGACGCAACAGGGTGTCCGGACTGACCGGCAGACCCGCGCCCGCAGCCAGGCGCGCTCCGACCTCGCCTCCAGATGTGCAGGCAAGCTGAAATAGGTAGACTTGGGCATCCGCGGTGCGCCGGGCATAGCGGGGCAGATCGGGTCCGCAGTTCTCGGCGAATGTGGCGCGGTCGCACGCGCTGTTGACGCAACGGAAGCGGCGTACGGTGACCACGAGGCGAACGGGATGACCCCGCCACGGCAGATCTGCAGGACGGCGTACATAGCGATCGTGAATCTTGGTGCTCTGGGTATGGCAAGAGGGGCATGGGGCAGATTCAGTAATCATTTCGGCTTGTAACCGGACGATCGGACCGTCCACAGCGACCTGCCGGATGGCCATCGGTGATATGCAACGGGGTGGGAGTATGGTTGCTACCTCCAAGGTTGACGTACTCTTTCAACCCATAGGATAGCCTACCTGTCCCATAAAGTGCGGGAGAGCCAACTTTCACGCGAAATCAACACCCCTTCTTATTGCGCTTGGGCGTCCCACAAATCTCTCCTTTGTATATCTTGTTTGCTACGGTTGGTTGAGTGACCTATACTTGCAGCGCAGAGAAGTCAGGTATCACATTCCTAATTCTAGGATCAGATCGTAACCGGGTCTGCACCATAAGTAAGGTAGTTTCAGGGGAATGGGCATGCCGAGAGACAGACTCGACCCGAGGCTCCGTGATCTTCTTCCGGAAATCGCGGAGGGTAAGAAGTCGCAGGAGATCGCCGACGGACACCACTTCGCCAAAACAACGGTTGATGACTATATCAAGAAGATTAGGGAATTCTTCGCCAACAAGGGCGAGCCTGAATTGCAGAAGGACTCTGGATTATCTCCGCGAACGGCCTTGATTATCGTGTGCAGGCGGTATCTCGCAATGGAGGATAGTCAGCGAGATTCTCATGCAAGAGGCGGACGTCAGAAACTGTATCTTCCGGGAGACAGTTACCTACCAAAGGATCGATACCTTGATGAGCAGTGGTACAAGAACCAACTCGATGAAATAATGGATCTAACAACGAATGGGGGTATGCGCCTAGCGCAACAGCGCACCAGCGAGCTCGTGGGAGATTTGGATCTTTTTCTCAAATCATCTGCGGTTCCAGTAAGTAAACGGGGTATGCTGGAAAACTATCAGCTAAAGTTAACTATAGCCCAGTTGGATATCGATGCGGACTGCCGCGTTCTCAACAATATCCTCCAACGAGCTCGAGATCTTCAGCAACGCGTGGAGGAACTTAAAGATGATCAGACTAAATATGATTATTCAGTCCTTATGAGGAATCTAGCCAACAAGAATGGGAACCATGAGGAAGCAATGTGGCATACGCGACGGGCACTTACTTTAGCCGATTCCCTTGACGATCCAGACCCTGCCCGGCTCGATCAAGAATCATGGATTGTGTACATTCTAGCGCTCACTGACCCGATGAACAAAGAAGCTGAGGTTATGCTAGATGATTTGCTTATAAAAGCAAATGACACGTTGTACATCGCGCCTCGTTCTGCCACTATCGAGTTGTCTGATAACCCACGCAAGATTCCTTACCTAAATATACTGCAAACGGAGTTCTCCTTGCGGTTCAAGCAGGGGAATATGAATAAGGCAGGCGACACTATGCATACTATGCTTAATGAATACGGCTCTTGTAGCAACTTCTGGTCGGCAGGGTTCTCCTTCATATGCGCAGCCGACTTTTACGCCGCCAATGGTCTGAAGTGTGACGCGGAACACCAGTTGGATAGACTTGAAAGAGCGGCCGCTCAGCGTAACATCCATTGGTTTGAGTATGATATCAAGAGGATTCGAAAACTGGTCAGGGGCTTGCGACCAGATCAGTCGGATCACGGCTGGTGATCTTCCCGCTCACAGGTGGACAGCGTCCTAAACATATTGATCGCCATTTCAGGAAACCAAGGATCGCTTTCCCACCGATCTGCAAAACGCTCTATAGCCTTCTTGAAGTCATCCCAACGTGTTCTAATCTCACTAGCTTCTCTGCCTGGACGAGTTGAGGCCCACTTCTCAATGTCTTCATCCGTGGCGGCCTCTTTAGCCATTCCCCGCGGAAGGTCTAAGAAGGAGAGACTTACCGCCCGTTTGGCAAGTGCCAGGAGTTCCTCGCGCGTCCAGATAATCTGTTGCGGGTCACGGTCAAAATAGCCTTGTTGTGGACCACCCTCACTTTCAGGTGTTTGCATATTATCTTGCAATGTAGCATGGCGAGCGCATGTATGCAAGGGCGCCATAATGGCCGTTGCACCTGGAAGGCTGCCAGTAGACCGTCTGTTGGCGCGACCGGACCTTTCCGCCGCTGGTGGATGGAGGTCAAGGAGGAAAGCCACCAGCGGCCAGCCTGGAGCCCCCTCTCAGGGGGTGGCCAGTCCCGAGCGCCCCACGTATTGCCAACCACCTACCGAATGTAGTACTACTCCTGCATAACGCAGATGTTCAAGCCAGTTGCGCTCGGGACTGGACGGGGGTAGCCGCCGACCAGCTGGCGCAGGGGGAGAAGCATGGTCGAGCGGAGCGCAGCGGAGCGAGACGATGCGCCCCCCCCTGCGAGCGGAGAGTGTCCCGTAGCGCAGCGGAGGGACTCTCGGAGCGGCCAGCGCAGAGCCCGGTTTTCGTCATCTGCCGTAGCGCTAGCGGAGGCAGATCTATTCTCGGGCGTTCGGCGGCTACCCCCGTCCGCCTGGACCCCCAACCCGCGCAGCGGGGCCTGCCTCCTTGCCTTTTGCGGGGCCGCAGCCCCGCCCAGTCGTGTCTTTGAGTACGTGGTGTGTTCGAGGGACTATTGTATCCGGCGTCTAGCTGTTGAGATAGGCGTTCTAAGACCCATGCCGCCACCTACACGAACGCTTATTCCTCTTGCGACGAACCGAGGCCGCTCCTAACTTGCGGCGGGTTGGTGGTTGGTTATCGGCGTCCTTGCTGATGTTCGAGGGTGATGATCCGCCGCTGGTGTTGCCGGTTTCGGCAACCCGAGTCGCTCCTGCAAACAGGCGAAGAAGTATGCCATACGGTTGCGCGTTGGCAAGGAACGCTGTTGCCGCCCGGAGGAGCTGTTATGACTGGTCGCAACGCGCTCTCTGGTTAGCGCCCTAGCCTCAAACAGGCGCGCCAAGAAGGCATCGATTGAAATTCCCGAGCGCGTATAGAGGTTATGCGCTCGGGTGGTGGAGCTCTTGAGGCTGGCGTGATCGCCAAATTCCCGGCCGATGTCGGTGATGTATCCAAGGATTGCCTGCCGAGCTTCATCATACTCTCTTGGTGGCGACCCCACTCGCGTTCGGCTGAGAACACCTTCAAGCTTCTCAAAGCCACTTGTTTTGGCTGGGGCATCAGAAGTCTGACCAGTACGCCTGCAGTTTTCCGATTGCTTGATTGATTCATTTCGACTATTCGAAGTTTCTTGTTCTATCTTGTTAGTAGTATGGTTATAGTTAGTGTCAAGTTGCACCGTGCCGGTGGCGCTTGACATGGAGGTTGACACGGTGGGCTGATCGTGTACCGTGTCAAGCTCGCTTGACATGGCCGCTTCCCCGCTATTATTAAGCGATTTACTCGTCTTCCCATCAAAGATCCCAAGACTTGCGATCGGGAGCACTCGGTAGCCGTTGCGCGACCAACGCCCCTGAGTCCGCTCGCCTTTGACGACGACCAGGACGGCTTGTCCTCGGAAGAGGAAGTTGGCCAAACTCTTTACTCGCTCATTGGCCATCTGTCGAGAGCAACCCATGGCCTTGGCCAGTTCGGCTTGAGAGGGAAAGCAGAAGCCTTCTGAGTCCATGTAGGTGGCCAGTGTGCAGAGGGTTTTCCAATCGCGATCGGAGATGGCTGCCAAAAGCCCTGAGGAGCGGGCCTCGACGTACATTTTGACAAAGAGCCGCTGTGACCAGCGGCCGGTGAAGAGATCGTACTCACGCTGCGATTCAATTGTGACTAACTGGTTGGCGCCGGCTGTGCCAGGTACCGGTAGATTCGCATCAGCCTTAGATGGCTCCCGACGGGGATGGCGATGATGAGGACTGTGCTTGGGCATAGGCAGGGCAATCAGGACCGGCTGCTGGTATTCCGGTTTGCTGACGTGCCGGCAAACTTCTTGACCAGTTTGCTGGCATGCTGATTATCCAACAGATCGCGATATGTAGCCAGGATGGCCTCTTCGACGATCTGCGCCAGCGAAATCTTGATGCCAAACTGGCGGCGTAATAATCGTTTGATCTCGTCAACCGCTTCTATTGCGTCGGAATCGAGGCGATACGTAGCCTTGGGATAGAATGATCTGCTTGATGCCGGCTGGTTTGCTGGCATAACCTCATACTGGATTGATTGCTGATTGTCTTGCCCTCTTGCTGGCATGCCAGCAATATGGTTTTCCAGCGCCTGTTCTTCGGCTCTGACTTCCTCGGCACTGCGCAGGATCGCCCGTCGGCCTTTAGGATCGAGCTCAGGAAAGGATAGTGGTGGTCGTTTGTTAGCCATGTAGAATCTCCTCGGCAACCTGTTGATAGGCTTTGGCTCCATCTAACTCCGGATGCAACTCCACGAGGGGTTTGCCAGAAGTGGGAGCCTCGGCAAAGCGCACCGACTGCTTCACAACCTGATTGAAGAGTTTTATGCCCTCGCGATCGCAGAAATCGCTTAGATACGTGTAGACATCGCGGCTGTTGAGGGTGCGTTGGTCGAACCTGGTTGCCAGAATGCCGAGAATCTTTAAGTTGGGATTGGTCACACTCTGAACGTCGCTAATGGTATCCAGAAGCATCTTTAGCCCCCGCAGCGCCATATACTCGCAGGATACCGGGATCAGGACCTGCTTGGCGGCGGTCAGAGCGTTGACGGTGAGGATGCCGAGGCTGGGGGGCGTATCGATGATGACGCAATCATACTGACCGATGAGAGGCTGTAGGCGTCGTCTGAGGACGCTCTCCTGAGCCAGAACCTGTTTCAACTCAACTTCCGCCCCGGCCAGGTCGATGTTGGAAGGAACGAGATCAAAGCCAGAGTTGGTCTTGATGACCACCTTGGCAACGTCCACTGCAGAATGCACCAACACGTCGTAAATCGTTCTCTGGAGCGTCGAGGTATCGATGCGCAGGCAGACCGCGCAGCCACTCTGTGGGTCGAGGTCGACCAATAGAATCCTTTTACCAGCGGCTCCGAGGCTGGCGGCGAGATTGACCGCGGTGGTCGTTTTAGCCACGCCACCTTTTTGGTTGGCGACAACCAGCACTCTGGCGCCCTCGTCCACTGGTTCGACTTCGCCGACAAAGGCAGAGAGGTCGCTTTCCTTGATGCGGTAGCCCTTGCCTACCTTTACGGCCGGCAGCTTTCCCTGCTGAATATAACGGATGACCGTGTTCTGGTGAATATGAAGCTGGTTAGCCACCTCCTCAGTGGTGATGAATCTACTCATAATGTCCTCAATGGCCATCAATTGCCACTAATACACACAAGTGTAGACAGACGTACGAGCTATTGTCAAGCAGCAAAGTAAGGAGATAGCGAGCATACGTATTGACCTATTGTTGAGTGTATGGTATAAAGCGCGTTATGCAAACCACTAATCCCCCTTTTTTGCCGGTCGTATCCGGAAAACTCTACGCTGCCATACTTGCGTCTCCACGATTGAGACAGATGCTCATGCCGGACGGCTTGGGCGTTAGTCCCTATGAGATCCTTAACTACGACGCCACTCTCACCTTGCAGGACGGCAGAGGAATCAGAGCCAGATATAAGCGCACCCAACGGATTCGGTTTCTCCAGGACCATGTAGCTGGACTACTCGACCACGTGTGGGGAGATGGCGTTGTCTTGACGTACTACCACAACGGCGGGGGAACACTTGAAGACTCCTTCAGGGACGAAGGCCGGCATCATCTGGTGATAGGCATGAAGCGCGCGATGCGTCGGGGAGAGGCGTTAACCTTTGATGTGGAACGGGAGGCGATGGTTGAGTTCACCAAGGACGAGGAATGGCTGGAGACATCGATTGATCATCCGGTACAGCACATGGTTCAGACGATTGTTTTCCCCGTAGAGCGACCGTGCCTGCGAGCCACGTTTGAGACCGAAGGACGAAAAATCACCTTGCCGATCAGAAAAACCCGAGAAGGAAAAACCTCAGTGCGCTTTGAAACGCCAAAGGCCCGTGCGATGACCCCGTACACCGTCCGCTGGCTGTGGTGACAAGGGCGATGAACTGGCCAGGTCCACCGCCCCCGTTTGGTCGATGGCTATCGCCTAGCCGCCTTGGCCGCCGCCGAGCATGACAGTCCCTCCTTTTCAGCAATCCAGTGTAAGTTCCCCCAGGGCAACAAAAGAGCCGCCAATTGGCGGCCATACTTTAATGCCTAGACCTTAGAGTGTCAAGTACGCTTATATTTATGCGGGTCTTTGCTCCGCATTTCCGGGTTCTTCAAGTATTCCTCAACGGCCTCGGGTGTGGTGAACCAGTCGCGTCCCATCTTCCTGGCTTTGAGACGACTCTTCCTCGCCAGGAGTTGCAGATGGGAGTGGCTGATGTCGTACCGGGCCGCTGCTTCTTTGAGCGAGATTAGCCGCTCTTCTTCCAACAGCTCCCAGTCTACGTCACGGGCTTTGCTCTGCGCTATTATACGCAATCCGGGCTGATATGGCCCAGCCGCTGACCTGCGGAAGGGATCGCCGAAATGATCGCGCTGGTGGAGCAGATCACCTCAAGCTGATAGTTGAGGCCGATAGGGCAGGCGTTAGCTGGCACAATCCCATGCCAGCGTATGACGACTTACGTTCTGAGTTTGGTGGTGCCGATCTTACGGGCGATCGAAGTGAAGCTCTGGTAACGGCATGGGATTGGTTGAACGGGAACTCCGGCCGCAGCGCGCAGCCGGTGCAACTTGAATAGCCGCAAAACAGCTGTTATATACGCCTGATTGAGCGGACTATGTCTTCATTGTGCAACCATACAATCATAAACAGCTACCAGCATCAAGCGACCATCTAATAGAACAAACAGAATAAATCCTATCTAACAACAATAGCTAATGCATTAGCAGGTGAATTTGAACCAGGACCTCCATCTGAAGACCAAAAAAGCATTAATGGTGCCCCAGTTCCAACATAATAATCTAGAGCTTGGTTACTAATCTCATGATTCGGCATGACAGAAAAACCAGGTATAATATTGAAATTTCTTTCCTCTAGGAAGAAAAGGTGTATCTCGCCTCCAGTGTTCACACTCACTGTCTTGGTTTTGCTCGGATTATTCTTATCAACATTTAATGTTACTGTTAATCGTCCAGAAGAGCCAACTGAGTGCTTAACCAATCTCCCCTCCGCATAACCATAATTAGACCCGCTATTTAAGAGAAAGTCCGCTTCAGGACTATGATTAAATATATCCTTTATCACACTCGGTAACATGAAATATGTCTGATAAATAAGCAGACTATCAAGATGTGCTATGGTTTCATTACGTTTCTGAATATCCCCTTGCTCATAAATTGTTCCCATTCTTACCGGCTTCAGTTTTGAATATTTTGGAGGAGGAGGAAAATTGTAGTTTACTTGTAGTGTTGCATCGGGAGTGGGTGTGGGAGTAGCTTCACCATTTGTAGCTCCAACACGCACTGGACCGGTGAGATTATTAATATCCTCCAAAGCAACGGCTTCAGGAGGGATGAGTCCAGTATCCTTAGCAAAATCTCCCACCAGACCCACGGTTACTTGGCCCGCGCTGGCCCAGGGGACATCAACTTTCCACTGATAGTAAACTGAGCGTTGGCAACGAACTGCAATCACGTTGCCCATGTCAGCCACAGCCATAGGTAAACCGTTCATCTGCAGCTGATCACCGGGAACGGCGAAGTAGCGCGTCTTTATGTCGGGATAGTCATCCAGAATAGCTAAATGCCTGGCGACAATTTCATCCCAAGGCTTGCCGGTATCTCCACTCCAGTCAGCAATTGGCGGCACCTGCCGGGCACTTTGCAGCCAACCATCTTTCCCCAGGTCGTGCATGCGGTCAATCACGTTGACATAGCTCAGACCAGTGACTTGCCCGGTGGCATCCAGGACTAGTTCGATGCCCGCCGTTTGGAAATACTGCACGTGCTTGCCATCGGCAGCGATGAATTCCCGGGAGACAGGAGGACCGAAAACATCTCTTCCCCCCAGGGATTGATACTCCGCGTACATCGCCCCTCTAACTGCATAGCCTTTGTCCGGACCTGCTCCTCCGTTGGTTTCGGTGAAGAACTGCTGGGCTATCTCGTCAGCTCCAGGAATGGCTTCCACCGGTCTCTGCATGAGTGGCGAAGAGAGCAGCAGACCGAGAAGAAGGAGAGTCACCAGGGGTAGACGAAGAATGCGGCGCATCATAGCCTCCCGATTCTGGGTTTGTGGTCGTCATCTTCGAGCCGCGAACGTTTCCATTCTCGCTTTCGTCGGCTGACTTCCAAACTCAAGCCCGTCAGGATCCCGGCTCGTTGCCTTCAAAAAGCTCACGCTGCTGCCGGCGGCAGAACACCGTGCTTAGACAGGATGAATCGGTCTCCGATTGGCTCAAAGAAAAAGCGATGAGAGGGTCGGCGCCATAATACCAGACATCCTGCCTACAAGGCAAGCTTCTGGCAGGCATGTGCCGAAGGGCGGCGCCGAGGGAGATCCTGGGCGAGTGTCCGGGAACAAAGGTGCCCCATACTCGCTCTACGGAAGACATGTTCGGTTGGAGTGACGGCGACACGACGGCCCTGATTTCGAAGCAGAATAGCCATAGTCTCGAAGATCTTTCTCTGCGGGTTCTTCCTTGACGGCAGGCATATTAACACGCTCCCGATAGGAAGGCGATTAGCAATTGCCCGCCATGTGTCCTTCACCGCCAGGAGATTCCCTGGAACAATGGCCAGATTATCCAGGCGGCTACTCGATCGAGATCGATGGCGAGATTGAGACCGACAGTATGTATGTTCCATAGGTCTTACAGGGCGGTCTGCTCCATGAGTTCTGGCGCCCTCTTCTTGATTAGGTGAATATAGGTCAGGGTCGTCTCCTTTCTCTTGTGCCCCATCCAGTATTGCAGTTGGGCGATGTCTACTCCCATATTGGCTTTGTGGCTGCCGAAGGTGTGGCGCAAGGTATGTACGGAAGCGAGCTTCTTGATACCGGCACGCCGAATATAGGACTTCACCAGATATCGCACAGATCGATCGGTGAGCGGCTTGCTCGTCTTAGAGAGAAACAAGTGGTCGGTCGTTGCCTCGGGACGTTTCTCAAGCCACCTGTTCAGCGCGTCCATGGCTTGAGAGTTGAGGGGAATATCCGTATCCACGCCACCTTTTCGCCCCCTGACCGTGAGCTCGTGCCGTGTGAGATCCAGATCGGACAGACGGAGGTTACACAATTCGCCCTCGCGGATTCCCGTCTGGATGAAGGTCATCAGAATGGCATAGTCTCTCGGCTTATCTCTTCTCTGCGCCTCGAACAGAATCGCCTTGTACTCCTGCTGGTTGAAGAAGACCGGCTCTTTCCGCGGCACCCTGGGACCCTTTATGTTCTGTGTAACATTAGCGATGTGATAGCCTTCCTCAACCAGAAAGGCCGCGAACTTGCGCAATGCTGCCAACTTGCGCTTGAGGGTGGAGGCGGCTACCCCCTTCTGCCCATCATTACTCGCGCGTCCCGTGTGCTCGCGCGCCAAATAGCTCAGGTACTCGGTCACGTCGTCGCGGGAAAGCTGGGCGACCTGCTCGACAAAGGAGTTGTCGGTAAGCCACCGATTCCACAGGATGAGATCGTCAGTGTAGTCCCGCACCGTACGCGGCGGGTGCTTGGTGGTTTCCAAGTGAAGGCGAAAGCGTTCGATGGCTTGGAGGAAGGTCGGTGGTGTTGTGGTCATAGGCTAAGCATAGTCCTTTGGCAAGCGAGCTGTCAAAGGACCTACGGGCGGGTGAAAGCATTGCCGCTAACCCACCTCTATTTCGGTTATAAGGCAATGAAAAGGAGCGGTCAAGAGGTAGTTGTTGCCGCCAACACAGGGTTAGCGGCAAAGAGCAGAGCGTTGGCTCACAATACTGCTCTCAAAAACCTTCCTTTTGAGACAGGTGACCGGTCAGAGGACAGTGACTTAGGAGCTTATCTCCCAGGAGGGTAGGATACGAGCCTCCCACCATAATAGGGGTCGACGCCTGCCTTCTCTGCGGCCCTCGATACAGCTTCGCGGGTCGGGATCTTGTCGATGAGGAGATGCTGGAGCAGGAGCTCGGTGGCGGAGTCCGTGAAGGCCGGCGCCACATCTGCATCCCAGCCTATCACGGCGCCAGCCCCCTTTGAGACGAAGGACTTCGCCAACTTATCGGACCGCAATCCACTGCACCCCGTCAGGATAATCGTGGCCCCCTGGAAATTGCCCTCCATTTGGTCTCGGACAAACCCATCCGTTATCCCATACAACTGCTTGGTTGCCGGCCACTCGTTGAGAGAAAGTACCTTCACCAGGTACGGCGCCAGCTTCTTATCGACGGGCTTGTCGGGGCGGTAGATGTCGCTGGTAACCAGAGCCACCTCATCCCCCAATTCCCCGTTCGCCTCCTTGAGGCGGGGTGTGTGCACCCTAAGGATGATGATCTGGTAGCCGAGAGTTGGGAGGCGGCGATAGAACTCTATGTTTCCCCGCTGAGGCGGATAGTAATCTGCGGCATAGCCCGCCTGTTTGAGGATGGCAGTCTCATGCTGGATGAACTCTGGACTGGCGTAGGTCAGGTTGAGCTGATCGATGATGGCGGCCTTCATCACCGGAGCGCCCAACACCAAGGATAGCGAGGATAACAGGGCGCCAAGAAGCAGGACGCAGGCCGCTGCTGCCAACGGAACGACTATCGATTTCCACCGGCTTCCCCCTCGTCGTCGACGTGAGGTAGTACCACCGCGGCCTATGTTGGCTGTCATACTTTCCTCAGCGGGCATCTGTATCTCATTCAGGTGTCGCTCATCCACCAAGCGGGTTCGTTTACTCTCCTCGTTTTGAGTCAGTCCGAAGCGCACATTCGTCTTATCTTATCGGTTGCACGCGTAACGTCTCCGCAGATAGAGCGTGCTGGCAGCAAGCACAAGGATTATTCCTGCTGGAGCGGCTTCCCTTGTGGGAAGACTATCGACCTGGCTAGCCTGTTCTGGCATCGCGGCTGTCTCATCGAGCAGAAGGCGTTCAGCCACGCCGCCCGCAGATTGGAGTCCGGGAGACGGCGCGCCAAGACCGGAACCGGGCTGGAAGAGTTCAGCCAGGGAGGTGGGATTGATTGACGTTATCGGCCCAACTCGCCCGCCCGTCAGCAAGACGTTGCCGCTCTGTAGTCGTGTGGCCTCCGAGAAGGCTGTGGCTGCTTGCATGGGATCGACTGAGATAAATGCTCCCGTTGCCGGGTCGAAGATTTCTGCGGTAGCGGTTCGGTTCGTCATATCCACATAACCTCCCGCAACAAGCACCCTCCCGTCCGAGAGTAAGACGGCGGCGTGGGCAGCGCGTGCGGTGTGCAGCGATCCGGCCATTGCGAACGTCTGAGTAAGTGGCGAGTATATTTCGGCGCTTGCAGAGAAGTTTGTTCCATTCATGCCACCGACTATTAGCACCCTACCATCCAATAGTTTGGTGGCCGAATGGTAGAGCCTGGGCGCGTTCATCGAGCCAACGTAGGTAAAAGTCTCATTGTCTGGGTCGAATACCTCGGCGGCTGCTGTCCCATCATAATAGCCGTAACTAGGCGTTCCACCTGTGATTAGCACTTTTCCGTTATCGAGCAAATTAGCTCTGGGCACCTCACGCCAAAGATTAAGAGACCCTGAGAGGGAGAAAGCACGGGTTACCGGATCGTAGAGTTCGGCGACGGCAATTCGGTTTTGATTGTCACCAACTCCGCCAGCGACAAGGACTTTGCCATTTGGCAGCGTAACGGCAATATGGTCATATCTTCGATGGTTCATCGGCCCGACGATGCTGAAGGCGTTTGTCATAGGATCGAACAACTCTGCGGGTGCCACTGAACTAGTCCAGTCATAGGCACTGCTGAACCCCCCGGCGATCAGAACACGACCATCCTGGAGTAGCGAGGACGTGTGATTAGCACGACGGTAGGTCATGGAGGAGATTGCGGAAAAGGAGGATGTCAAATGATCGTATACCTCGGCAGACTGTCCTATTGTGCTGTCGCCTGACTGACCTCCTGCCAAGAGGATGTTTCCATTGGGCAAGAGGGTACTACTATGTCCAGAACGCGGAGTAGTCATGGGGCCCACGGCGATGAAAGAAGCCAGCAGCGCGGTCGGAGTCGGGTCAGCGGCAGAAACTACGGGCACGATGATGTTCAGCACCACCAACAGCATCGCTACGAGAGAAAGCGGTGCCAAGTGTAGGACAAATGACCTTGCGTTCACCATAATTGCCTTACCTCCTGTCATCAAGACTTTCTATCAAGGCTTCGAACTGGTGTTTTAACGATAAACAAATTGGGACTACCATTGGCTGCCAGCTTGACGCTACTGTAATGACACTCAATCAATCAATCTATCGGAAGCCAAAATCCGTCATTCCACATGTAAGCTTCGGTTAGACTAGTGCCGGATGCTTTCTATTGGGAGAAATGAACAAGGACTGCTTGAGTAGCTTCGTTGCTAAAGTAGTCATGGCGGAATGAGCGGACAAGATGGTCAAAGCTTTCTATGTGACATCTGACAACATAGGCTCAGCTTGGGCAAAGCCGCGAACCAACCGCTGGACCACCGTTTCTTCATCGTCGTTTCTCTCCCATTACTGAAGCAGATCGTATAAGATAACACCCGACCCTTGATGCCCCATCGGGGTGGATATCACTTATTAGCGGTACTTTGTTAACCGTGGAATAGATATTGCTATCCGGGAGGCTGGTGGAGGTGTCACGATGACGCAACGAGCCCCCTGTCCACCGGCCCCCGGTCCCCTGGAAGAGTACGCCGTGCGG